>JBDTQY010000161.1:0-3560 GCA_039931955.1 Chloroflexota bacterium | reverse complement strand
GATCCTGGCCATCGCCTCGATATACCGGATGTGGGCATGGACGTACTGGAGCCCCGCCTCCCGTCCGAAGTTGGCCGCCGTCTCAGCGCGCTTGAAGTAGCGCGAGGTCCCGCCGTGGTACGCCATCGGTCGATCCATCAGTCGCACGCCGTCGGGAAACACCAGGTGGCGCTCGATCAGTGCGAGGTGCCGGTTGGCCTGCTCCGGGTTGAACATGCCGCTGATGATGCCCCGCGTCATCGGCAGCAGCCGGTAGGCGATACCGGTCTTGTGATCTCGCGGGTGGAGGAAGTACGCGATGCCATCGGGCTCGAAATGGGCCAGCCCGGCAACGACGCCGTCGGGGACGAGGCAGCGGTTGAAATCCGAACGCATGCGGGCGCACAGGTCCGCGAGCCGATCCGCCATCGCGCTCTTTCCAGCCCGGCGACAGACCGTTCCGTAGCGGTCCAGCGTCTGGTAGGCGAGCTCGACCGTCCAGGCGCTGACCATCCGCTGCGCCATGGCCGGGTCGGCCGGCTGGAGCGTATCTTCCCAGTCGCCGCCGGCAAAGACGACGAGTGCCGTTCCCGGGATGCAGTCGCGCTCGATCGTGGCGATCTGCCGCTCCGTGTGGGCAAAGATCGTCTCTGTCGCGGCCGTCACCGCCATCGTTTCGTCGTCGGTGTACGCGACCTGCTCGTCGAGGATCGAGAGGTCGTCGGTCGCCTCGATATAGTCGCACAGTGCCTTGAGTGGCCAGTGGATGATGTCCGCGTGGCTCTCGGGCGCCTGGATGTCGCGGAACCGGTCGAACATCGCCCATTGCGGCCAGTCGCCGGTCCGCCGGTACT
This sequence comes from Chloroflexota bacterium, assembly GCA_039931955.1. Taxonomy (GTDB): domain Bacteria; phylum Chloroflexota; class Limnocylindria; order Limnocylindrales; family CSP1-4; genus UBA5189. The sequence continues at coordinate 2,727 of JBDTQY010000161.1, read as the reverse complement.
GGTGCTCGTAGACGATCCTGAGCACCTCACGCAGCGGCCCGGGGTTGCCGGTGGCGATGAGCAGCTCGACCGGGCCCTGGCAGACGTCGCGCACCCCCCAGGCGGCGGCGCTGTACTGCTCGAGGCCGCGCGGCGTCGTGTATTGGATCATCGCGTCGTGGAGGTACCAGCTCAGCACGTCGTTCAGGCGGCCGAGATCCTCCGCGAAGCGTCCGGTCGCCCCCGCCAAGGTCGCCCCCCTCCCCAGACCTGACCAGAAAGCGTCGGCCGCTCGCTCCAGGCCAGCGTCGGGATCCGGTCTATTGCCGTACGCCGTCACGAGCTCCTCTGCCCGCCGTGAGCTCAAGACACTGCCGGTCATCACGAGCGAGAATCGAGTGACCGGCCTCGTCTTCACGACGACCATGGATCCGCCGCGGTCGACTCCGTCCGCACGGAGCAGGCCATCGCCGCCGATCGCCCCGACGTCCTCGGCATCTGGCGAGACGATGAAGAATGTCGCCTCTGGGTATCGCTGGCGGACGAGCGCCTCGGGCGCAGGACGCAGCGTGACGCGCGCGGCGGTGGCGTCCACGTCGATGCGCCCGGCCGCGTCGTACTCGTTCGCGCCCAGGACGATGTCGTGACTGATGAGGAACTCGAGGGGGCCGCCTCGCTCCACGACGATATTCAGACTGCTGGCCGGCGCGTCGAGCGAGACCGCGACCCGGATCGTCAAGGTGTATCGGTCATCGTGGTAGATCCATCGGGCGCTGTTCGGCCCCATCTCGAAGGCCGATGGCAGGCCCAGCAACTGGTAACCCCCGCTGGTGCGAATGAAGATGCGCTGACCGCTGGCCTTGAGTACGTTGAGGGCGTTGCGGCAGACGCTCAGGAGTTTGTTGTACGTGGTGTTGCCGATCGCGAGCTGAGACCCGAAGACACCCGCCATCCAGACCGTGACCGACAGGATGTCGTCATTCGGGAGCAGGTCCCGCCCGGAGCGCATGATGTGCCCGGTTGGTCGCTCCGAGACCAATTCCTTCGCCCTGAGAACGACGTGTTGCCGGCTGCCGTGGAAGAACGACAGGAGTTTCCCGTCGCGCCACTCTGCGTGCCGTTGCTCCGAACCAAAAAGCCGGTGGATATCTGCGGGTTTGAGATCCTGGCTCTCGAAGAGGACCGGGGCGTCAAACAGGCCCCCCGGACGAGCGGGCGGGGCCGGCTCGACCCGGATGGCGCGGAGGCGCCGGAACGATCTCATCGCGGCGCGCGCCCGGTCTGCATCCGCGCGGCTGGAGGCTGCCGGATGATCGGGCTCGAAGGCGGCGAAAAACGTCACCTCGCTGGCTTCCCCGGGCCGGAGCGTCAGCCGCCGGGACTGGAGCGTTGGCAGAGCGAACTCGTACTGATAGTTGCGGTTCGGAAGCCTCCGCCGGCCGAGCGCAGCCGGAATGTTCGACGCCTTGTAGGAAAGTCCGTAGAACTGGAACCCGTCGGTCAGGTAGCCGACCGCACCGTCGAGGCAGCCGTGCATGATCCACGCGGACGCTCCGTTCTGGGGCAGGTTCTGTCTCGAGCAGATCAGGAAGCCAAGATCGGGGTCCTCGAGGATCGTGTGATCGATGTACTGGCTCATGTACAGCTCGTTGCTCCGGACCGTCGCCTCGCCGGCCATCCCAAGGTCCTGGGCGAGCACGGTATCGAGGCTCATCCGCCGTCGGGTGGTGTTGGCCAGCCGTATCGTCCAGAACCAGGTCGGCGTTCGCCGCGCCAGACGGAGTGCGCACGAGTAGTCGAGCCCATCGATCGATCCGTCCCAGATGGCTCCCTCGCCGGACGATCGGAAACGACTCGGCGACCCGGGCCCGATCAACGGGTGGGCTGCGACGCCGTCGCGCGTTCGCCGTCGAAGGTAGACGTTGCCGACCCCGCCCTCCACGGGACTGCCGAGCACCTGGTTGATCATCACGTCTCGGTGGCGGATCGCGAATAGCGACCCGTTGTCCAGTAGTTCGACCGACAGGCCGGCCGCGTTTCGCAGCTCGGTCCAGGTCGGGCGCCGGCCGTTAGCCACGGTGGACCTCCGCGTTCACGAGGCCATCGGCACCAGCTCCACGAGCGACATCGCCGGCATCGGCAGATCGAACGTCAGGTCGTGGCGGCCCTCCTGGACGAGGACCTTGTGGGGCGGCTCCAGCGCCTCCAGGTGGTCGGCCGCACGGAGACGTGTCCAGCCGGCGTCATCGGGCCAATCCGGCCGGCCAAGACGTTCCCAAGCCCGAACGATGTTCGAGTGACGGGCGTCGACCCGCCAATGTCGAATCTCGTACGTGCCGGGTCGGAGCCCCGTGATCTCCAAGCTCACCTTTCGAGCGAGCGCTCGGGCGCCGGTGGCCTTGGACTGATCCAACGTGCCATTCCAGATCGCGATCGCCAGCCGGCCGTCGGGATCGGCCGACGCCCAGGCCTCGACCATGGAACCTGCGCCATCGCCGGTGACCTGGCACGCCAGCTCCGCCTCAGCGAGCCGCTCCAACATCGCGATCGCCCAGAACCGGGGCTTGCGCAGGTTGCCGATAGTGAGCAGCCCAAAGCCACCGTGGAACAGAGCCACCGGCTCCCCGAGCTCCACGAAGTGGTCCGATGCGACCCAGTAGGCGAGCGCGTCGAGGCGACCGGCCGATGAGCGCATGCCCCGCGCAACGAGCGGCGCGGCCCAGGCGCTGTCGTTGATCGGCGACCCAT
>JBDTQY010000160.1:0-4562 GCA_039931955.1 Chloroflexota bacterium | reverse complement strand
CCACGACCACCCGTCAATCGGACCTGGACCGCGACGGTCCGCTCGATCTCCGACGGGTTCCGCCCGACTGCGCGGGCAATGCCATCGACGAGGTCCCGGAGCGGCGGCACCCCGGTGGGAGCGTTCCCAGTGTCGGCAAACCAGACGTTCCAGGCATCGACATGGGGGAGGGTGATGCGCAACATGCGCTCGCCCATGCTGCCTACGAGCAGTGGCGGGCCGCCCGGTCGGACCGGCCGTGGCAGGAGCTCGCAATCACGTGCCTGGAAATACTGGCCCTCGAAATCGATCGCGCCGTCGCGGAGCAGCGTCCGAACGATCGTGAAGGCCTCCTCGAAGCGACTGATTCGGTGGTCGAATGGGAAGCCAAAGGCCCGGAACTCGGTGTCGTTCCAGCCGGCGCCGATTCCGAAGACGAGGCGTCCGCCGCTGACCTCGTCCACGGTTGCGGCGAGCTTGGCGAGCATGGCCGGTGCGTGGAATGCTGCCGAGGCGACCAGTGGTCCGAGGCGGATCCGCGACGTAGAAGCGGCGATGGCCGACAGCATCGTCCACGCCTCCCATGGGCCGCGGGTGGAGCCATCGTCGAACCGATACAGCAGGTGATCTCCGAGCCAAAGCGTGTCGTAACCGAGTTCCTCGGCGCGGCGTGCCATGGCCAGGTACTCGGGCCAGCGGACCTCGCGCTCGACCTCAGGCAGCTGGACGCCGACTCGCAGGGGTCGATTCGGGTTGAACGGCGGGACATGCATGACGGGTTTCGTGCTCATCGGGGAACCGTATCAGCGGGCGCTGGATCAGGGGCGGGATCAGGCGGGCAGGAGCGCCCGAACCGCGGCAGCCACCTCCGATGCGGGCAGCTTGAGGGTCGCGTCACCGACCGTCAGCTCGATCCGACGGAGGCTCGGTGTATCAGCGGGCATCGACCGTCCCCAGGTCCAGAGTCCCTCTTCGGTCGCCAGCCGGCGAACACCTGCAACCAGGACTTCCTCGGTCGTCTCAAGATGGAGATGCATCATCGGCGTCTGCGGAGGGTCGGGGACCACCCGGACACCCTCGATGATCGACAGCTCGGCCGCGATCGCCTGCGCGTGCGCAACATAGGCGGCCATCCTGGGCAGGCGGAGCCTCAGCCCCGCAAGACCCGCTGCCGCGTACGGCCAGAGGCTCGGAAGCGTTCCCCCGTGCCGTCGCCGCCACTCGCGGGCCTCGGCGATCACATCCTCGTCCCCCAGAAGCAGGCTTCCGGCCAGCCCCCGAAGCCCTTTGTAAAGCGACACGTAGACCGTGTCGAAGAGCTCCGCGATGTCAGACAGCGGGCGGTCGTAGAACGGCCCTGCCTCCCAGAGGCGAGCACCGTCGAGATGTACCGCGGCACCGTGGTCGCGCACATGCCGGATCTGGGCAATGAGGGCGTCCCACGGCGGCAGCCGTCCGCCGATCTCTCGCTGCGGCAACTCGAAGACGACGGCGGCCAGGGGTTCATGAACGGCTTCGAGGTCCGAGAGCGTCAGGAGCTCGCGACCGTCGCCCAGCGACCGCCCGACCAGCGCGTGCAGTCGCTGGTACGCCTTGTCCTCATGCAGTTCGAGGTGGCAGGTCGGATGGAACGCAATGACGCGGCGGTTCCGCCTGTCGGCGTGGATCCGCAGCGCGATCTGCTGGGCCATGGTCCCACTCGGCATGAAGACCGCCGCCGGCTTGCCGAGAAGCGCACGAACCTCGGTCTCCAGGACGGCAACCGAACCGCCGTCGCCGTACGTATCCGGCTCCAGATCCTCGGCGCCGAGGGTCGAAATCTCGGCGAAGGCGTCAGCCGCGGATCGCGGCCCGTGGCCGTTCAGCGATCGCCCGCAGGCGGCCCGCAGCACCCGGATCTCATCGTCGGTAAGCGTCGCAATCGCCTCGGGCTGGGGTTGAATGGTCGGGGCGGAGGGATTCGAACCCACGGCCTCGTGCTCCCAAAGCACGCGCGCTGCCAAACTGCGCCACGCCCCGACGCCGGCCGATGATACGACCCTCGGCATAAATTGGACCGCTCGCCGCAGCCTTGCCCGGCGCGGCCGGGTTTGCGACGATGCGACCATGACCGAATTCGTCCCCGCCTCGTTCGAACCGCCAGCTGGCCTCGAACACGCCGCATTTCGCCTGCGACCGCTCGGCCCGGAGCACAACTACTCCGACTATCTGGCCTGGTCATCCAGCCTTCAGCACATCCGCTCGTCACCCGGATGGGCAGACGCGTCGTGGCCGCACCCCATGACGCTCGAGGAGAACCTCAGGGATCTCGGCCGTCATGCAGATGACTTCGCCGCACGAACGGGCTTCACGTACACGGTGCTCACGCCCTCGGACGACGAGTCGCGCGTAATCGGCTGCGTCTACATCTACCCGGCTCGGCGTGCGGGCGCCGACGTCTCGGTTCGAAGTTGGGTCACGGCGGAGTCGGCACATCTGGACGGACCGCTCTACCACGCGGTCTCGGCCTGGTTGAAGGGCGACTGGCCATTCCGCGACGTGGACTACGCGGAGCGCGACACAGTCGGCAGCCCTGGCTAGGCGTGATTCTCATGGAGGTTGTTGCGTAGCGACCTCCCATGAGCTGATCGATCTGGTTCATCAAACCAGACCTGTCCACGCTCGGCAGAGCGACGGAATCGACCGAAGTCGGGTACGGCCACGCTCAATCAGTGCGATTCTGATGAACCAGCCCGATCAGGGCGCGATCCCCCGCATTCAGAGGCTTCAATCGCAGCGGCGTCCGTCGGTCAACAACGTGTCCGGGAATCACAACTAGTCCGCTCCGCACCCCACCTCACGCTCGGCTGGTAGACTCCGCGGCGGACGGGAGTGCCCACCGGCCGCACGAACGAGTCACGAGGAGATCGACCGCACGTGCATGCCCATCGGGCACGAGACGCGGGCGCGCGCAAAGGGTCTCAGGACCCGAGACGACCGGCCAGCCCCAGGCGAACGGACAGGTCCGTGGGTCGACGTCCTGCTGTGCGCGGCAGTTCAGGTACGCCCGGAAGCGCCGTCGGCCCAGATGACCCTCGGCGCCTGGCTGCAGCCCTGGCATCCGCGATCATCCCCGGCTTGGGACAGCTGGCGAATGGACGGATGCGACTGGCGCGTCGCTTCGCTGCTCCGGTTGTTGCACTTGCGCTCATTGCAGCGCTGCTTCTTCTGCTGAATTCCCCGACGCGGCTCCTCGCCTCGATGGTCTCTCCCACGGCCATGTCCATCCTGCTCGGGCTCAACGCCATCGTGCTCGTCTGGCGGATCGTCTCCGTCGTGCATGCCTTCTTTGATGGTCGCTATGTCCCCAAACCGGGAAGGGTCGGAACGGTCGGGCTGATCGCCATCTTGGTGGCCGTTCTCGCCCCGCATGCCCTGGCCAACGCCTGGGGGACCGCAGCGCAGGCCGCGTTCGCGAGCGTCTTCACGAACGAGTCCGGACCTGACGGTCCCGATCCCGGATTCATTGACCGGGGGCCGGCCGGCAACGAGCGCATCAACATCCTGATCGTAGGCGTGGACTCGGCGCCGGGTCGAACCGAAACCCTCACCGACTCGCTGATGGTGGTCTCCGTCGACCCGGTCGGCAAGACGATCTCGATGGCCTCCATGCCCCGCGACCTGGTCGGCGTTCCGCTCGGCAACGGCAACACCTTCTCGCCCAAGATCAACTCCTTGATGTCCTATGCGGATCGTCATCCGGAGCAGTTTCCAGAAGGCGGGATGCGGTCGCTGGAGAACGCCATGGGCGCCCTGCTGGGGATCCCGATCCACTACTACGCCAAGCTCGATTTCACGGGCTTCGTGAAGTTGGTGGATGCCGTCGGCGGTGTCGATATCAACGTCAAGAAGGCGTTCTTCGACCCGAAATACGACGGGAGGGGAGGCGTCAACGAGCCAGGGGTCCACGGCTGGGGCGTCACCGCCGGTCCAAACCATTTCAACGGTTGGGAAGCGCTGGCCTATGCCCGCTCACGATATGCCCCTGGTGAGAGCGACTTCACCCGGGCCGCTCGCCAGCAGGAGATCCTCCTGGCCATCAAGGATCGCGTGATGTCCGGCGGCAGCGTGTTCACCCGCCTGCCCGACATGTTCGAGGCGCTGGGCTCCCTGGTGACGACCGACATCCCGACGAGCCGCCTCCCGGATCTGGCTGCCCTGGCGGATGACATGAAGTCCAGCAACACGTACCGCGCGGTGCTCAATCGACCAATCGTGAAGACCGGTGGAACCGTCCCGATCTACGGGTCGGTCCAGATTCCCGTCCTCGACGAGATCCTGGCGGTCGCCAGGAAGCTCTTTCCGCCGCCTGGCGAGACGCCCGAGTCGTGGCCGCCTCCCAAGGCGACGCCGGCGCCAAAGGGAACCCCGACACCCGCTCCCCTGCCCTCCTAGAAACCCAGCTCGCGGAGAATCGGCGCCATCCGGGCTGCGGCGCGCGCCCGATGCGAGATGGCATGCTTCTCGGCAGGGGCATAGAGCCCCAGCGTCCGCCCCCCGGGCTCGAAGACCGCCACCCGGTCGCCGAGGCGGACCGCCTCCTC
>JBDTQY010000159.1:0-3782 GCA_039931955.1 Chloroflexota bacterium | reverse complement strand
CACGAAAGGGACTCCCCGGACTATCAGGCGCGAGCCGCCATCGTAGCAGGAGACTTCGGCGCGGACGGGTGCTCGCCCGATCGGGCGGCCTGGAGCCCCCGTATACTCGGACGCAACGAGGACGATACGCAACCCCGCGGTCGCCAACATCGCAGGCTGAACCAGCCGTTTCTCCCCAGTCTCGAGGCGAAGTAGACCGTTGAACGAGCCGGCCATCGTCCACCTGGTGCCGCACACCCACTGGGACCGCGAGTGGTATCAGCCATTTCAGGCGTTTCGGATGCGTCTCGTGGAGTTGATCGACCAGTTGCTCGCCACGATGGACGCGGATCCACGCATGCGGTTCACCCTGGACGGCCAGGCCGCCACCGTCGATGACTACCTCGAGGTCCGGCCTGAAGCCGAACCGCTCATTCGCCGATTGATCGCGGAACGACGCCTTGCGATTGGTCCCTGGCAGATCCTGATGGACGAGTTTCTCGTCTCGGGCGAAACCATCGTCCGCAACCTGGAATACGGATGGGCGCGCGCCGAAGCGTTGGGAGGGGCGATGCCGGTCGGCTATCTGCCCGACATGTTCGGCCACATCGCGCAGATGCCACAGATCCTCCGCGGCGCGGGTATCGACAGCGCGGTGGTCTGGCGCGGCGTCCCGATGGCCATCGACCGGAACCGCTTCCAGTGGACCTCGCCGGATGGCTCGGAGGTCGCGGCGGAGTACCTCGTCGGTGGCTATGGGAACGGAGCCCATTTGTTCGATATCCCGGACCTCCTCGCCGTAAAGCTCGAGGCCTACAGAACGGCCAACGAGTCGTTCTATGGGGATCGGTCGGTCCTGGCGATGTATGGCACCGACCACGCCGTCCCGACGCCCCGGCTGGCCGACCTTGTCGGTGCATTCAACCAGGACAATTCCGGCGTCGAGGTCCGGCTCGAGACGCTGGCCGACTACATTGCTGGCCACGAAGCACGCGACCGGGAGCCCGGCCACCGGCCGATGCTGCGCTGGGCCGGGGAGATGCGGTCCGGGGCCCGGGCGAACATGCTGATGGGCGTCAGTTCCGCTCGTGCGGATATCAAGGCGGCCTGCGCCCGGGCCGAACGGCAGCTCGCACGCTACGCCGAGCCACTCGCTGCCCTGTACGTGCCGCAGTGGCCGGAGCGACTCCTCGACCTTGCCTGGCGGCGCGTCGTCGACAACTCCGCGCATGACTCCATCTGCGGCTGCTCGCACGACGCGGTCGGTCGACAGGTACTCGTTCGATTTGCCGAAGCGGAACAGATCGCCAGGGGCATTGTCTCGATGGCCGGGCGCGCGATCGGGGCCGGGATCCCGATCGGGAGTTGGGCCGCGATCAACCCGTCACCCTCCGACCGAGTCGACGTGGTGACCCTGGATATTGCCGGGCCTGGGAGCGACGCCGCCCTGTTCTTTGCCGCGGGACGGCCGCTCGAGACGCAGGAGGTCGCTCAGAATGATCGGGGGCTCGGGAGGCTGCGCCTGGCTGGTACCCAGGTTGCCGAGTTCCTGCAACGCAGCCTGCACGGTCGTGAGCTCTTCGGCAAACAGGTAAACGGCGCCCGAATTGAGCCCGACGCCGACATCCCGAGCATCACCCTGATCGTTGACGATCTGCCCATCCCGGCCGCGCTCGACATGGGCGCGCTGGTGGGCAGCGTCACGGCCGCGACGGCGCTGGCGCCCGACACGAGCTGGGAACTGATCATTCTTGCCGCAGCTCGCCGGACCATCGTCGCGCAGGTGCCCGTTCCGGCCCTTGGGTGGGCTGCCATCACACAGGGACCTGCCGCCGCTCCCGCCGGACCAGATCCGGAAGGCCCTGGCGCCACGGCCAGCATCGAGCCGGTCGTGGTCGCCGGACGGACGATGTCGAACGGACTCGTGCGCCTCGACGTGGATGACGATGGCACGCTGCGTCTGGCCGGCAGCGGGTCGGAACTCGCGGGCGTTGGTCGCCTGGTCGATGGCGGCGAGTTCGGTGACAGCTACAACTACGGGCCCCCGGCAGCTGACGACCTCGTCGAGGTGCCACTGAGCGTCTCGGTAGAAGCGTCTTCGTCAGGGCCACTGCTCGGTGAACTCGTCGTCCGACGCCGCTACGCCTGGCCCGAATCAGTTGAGCGTGATGGCACCGCCCGGTCTCCCGATGTTTTCGAGACCGAGGTGACCTCGCGACTGCAACTTCGAGCCGCTGAACCGTTTCTGCGGGTCGCCATCGAGTTCGATAACCGGTCACGCGATCATCGGGTCCGCTGGCACGTGCCGCTCCCCTCGCCCGCCACACACACGTCGGCCGAGGGTCAGTACGCGGTCGTCGAGCGCGGCCTGACGCTGGAGGGCGGCCACGGGGAGGTCCCATTAGCGACCTTTCCCGCCTCCGGCTTCGTGCACACTGCCGGCGCGACGATCCTCCTCGACCAGATCACGGAGTACGAGTTGGTCGAGGGACGAGAGCTCGCGCTGACGGTCCTGAGGTCTTTCGGCCTCGTCAGTCGCAATCTCAATCCGTTTCGCGATGATCCGGCCGGTCCCGAGATACTCGTGCCGGATGGGCAGCGAATCGGACCCGTCGGCTGCACCTTTGCAATCTACCCACATGCCGGCGGGTGGTCGAAGGCCGGCGTCCTCGAGGCCATGGAGCGCTACCAGCACCCGTTCCTCACAGCGGCCGGCAGGGCTCCAGTAGGGAGTGCTCCAGAAGGGGGTGCTCCAGAAATCGTGGACCGGCCGGGCCAGGCCAGCGGGCTCACGATCGAAGGGATGGGCGTGGTCCTGAGTGCGCTCCGCCGTCGCGGCGAGTGGCTCGAGGCGCGGCTCGTGGCTCAGTGCGACGGACCGACGGAAGCGACGGTCCGCGGCAGTTTTCGCGAGGCAAGGGTCGTGGACCTCCTCGGGCGGGACCTGGGTCCCCTGACCTGCAATCAGGGACTGATGCGCCTCCCGATGCGGGCCTGGGAGATCGCGACCATCCGCTTCCGCTAGCCTCAAACCGATTGACAAGACCCGATGCCGAGCCTACCGTCGGGTCTGATCGCTGTGCGCCGTCCGACTCTCGGCAAGTCTCCCCAGGGTCCCCGAGTCGAGCAGCGAGCCGTGGCCACGTGTGAGCTCCCTCGCCGTGAAGGAGCAATGTGGCCATCAACTGTGGGCCGCTGAGGACGGCATCCAGCCAGGGCACGAATTGTGGCGAAGTCTCGCCCGGATCAGCGCCGATGGCGACCGACCCGAGCATCACGGAGGAGTTCGATGAACCGACGATTAGGCGTTCTAGGTGTGGTCCTGACGAGTGCGCTCGTCTTTACCGCGTGTGGCGGAGGTGCCACGACGGCTCCTTCAACCGGCACCACCCCTGCACCCTCAGCCAGCGAGCCAGCTGCGAGCACCGTGACCGGCTCGATTACCGTCACCTCCCTGTGGGGCGGGAGCGAGCAGGAATCGTTCCAGAAGGTGCTCGACGCCTTCACTGCGAAGACGGGCATCACCGCGAACTACGAGTCGGTACGCGATAACTACGCGACCGCCCTGCAGACCCGCATCACCGGTGGCAACCCACCCGACGTGGCGATCGTGCCGGGCATCGGATTCCTTCGCCGCTTTGCCAACGACGGGTCGATCATCAAGGTCGCCGACCTCGGCATTGACCGCGCCTCGCTCGAGGGCAACTACGCCCCCGGCATCCTCGATATCGGGACGGTCGGCGGTGACCTGTACGGGATCATGGTCAAGTTCAACAGCAAGAGCACGTTCTGGTACCGACCGG
>JBDTQY010000158.1:0-3858 GCA_039931955.1 Chloroflexota bacterium | reverse complement strand
CTCTCGCCGGACGATGCCCTCGATCGGCTGCTGGAGGAGACCGCGCTGGTCGCCGACCAGGATTCCTACGAGGCGGATGCGGACAAGCTCTCCCTGATCACGATGCATGCCGCCAAGGGCCTCGAGTTCCCGGTCGTCTTCATCGCCGGCATGGAGGAGGGCCTCTTTCCCACGAGCCGGGCGATCGAGGCCGAGTCCGGGTTCAATCCCAACGCCTCGCCCATGGAGGAGGAACGGCGCCTTGCCTACGTGGGCATGACCCGGGCCAAGCAGCGCCTCTACCTGTCCCATGCCTGGCAGCGCGTGACGCGTCGCGGGCCTGGTGGCTGGATGGCCGAGCCGTCCCGGTTCCTGCTTGAGATCCCGTCCGAACTGATGTCCGGGCCGCGCCTCACGCGGGTGTCGGGGGGCGAGGATGTCGACGCGACCGACGATCTGGGGATGGTCTTCGGGCGCGGCGCCACGCGGTTTGGGTCGGGCTCACGTGGAGCTCGCGGAGCGGCCCGGGGCGCGTTTCGCGAAGGGAGTGGGCGTCCTGGCGCTCCGCGGGCCGGCGAGGCGTTCCGACCGTCGCGGGACCTGGCCGCGAAGCGTGAGGCGTTTGCGGGTGGTGCCAAGTCCGGAACGTTCGGCCGTCGAGCCGAGTCCTGGCCGGATACGGACGCCGTCGATGGCCCTTCACCCGACGACGTCCCGGAGCACCCGTCCGAGGCAGGGTTCGGGACTCGTGTGGCACCGGCTGTACGTCCGCCACGGCCCATCATTCCCGGCGAGCGTCGCTACCGCGACGGCGATCGTGTGCGGCATGCCCGCTGGGGCGACGGCATCGTGGTCACCTCGAAATTGACTCGGACGGATGAGGAAGTCACCGTCGCATTCCGTGACGCGCAGGTCGGACGCAAGACCGTCCTTGCCTCGCTCGCCGGTCTGGACCTGGTCGGCTGATGCCACCCCGGCTCGATCCGGACGGCCTCGCGGCCATCGTCAGCCTCGCCGAGTTCGAGGCACTCGCTCGCGATCGGATGCGCGGGCCAGCCTTCGACTACGTGGCCGGTGGTTCGTGGGACGAGCTGTCCCTGGCTGAGGCCGAACGTGTTTGGCACGAGTTCCGGTTCCTGCCCCGTGTCCTTCGGGACATCAGGTCCGTGGAGGTCTCCGGCGCGTTCCTCGGGACCCAAAGCGCCCTGCCGGTCGCAATCGCACCGATGGCCGCCCAGGCCATGGCCCATCCGGACGCCGAGGTGGCGATGACCCGGGCCGCGGCACAGGCCGGGATCCCGATGATCCTGTCCACTTCGGCTTCGGTGACCCTGGAGGCAGTCGCGTCCGCGGTTCCCGATGCGGATCGCATGTTCCAGCTCTACCTCGTGGGTGACCTCGGCTACACGCGGGCTCTGGCCGAGCGGGCTGAGGCGTCCGGTTACCGCGCGATCGTCCTGACGGTGGATCTCCCGGTCCTTGGTTATCGCGAGCGGGACCGCCGCTCAGCGTTCGAGCTGCCGCGGATGCCCAATGTCGAAGGGGCGGCTGGTGCCGAACGCGGGCGGTATGGGGGCCTCGATGACCAGCGTGCGCTCGGTCTCACCTGGAACGACCTGGCCACGGTCAAATCGTGGACATCGCTGCCCCTGGTCCTGAAGGGGATCCTGGCACCGGACGACGCACGGCTCGCCGTTGACCACGGGGCCGACGCGATCATCGTCTCGAACCACGGGGCTCGGCAGCTGGATCGGTCGCTCGCACCGGCTCACGCGATCGAGGCGGTGGTCGAGGCGGTTGGCGGCCGCGCCGAGGTCTGGGTCGACGGCGGTATCCGGCGCGGTCTGGATTTGGCGGTTGCGCTGTCGCTCGGTGCGACCGGGGTGCTCATTGGGCGGCCGCTGTACTGGGCCCTCGCGGCCGGCGGCCAGGCCGGCGTCGAGCGTGCGATTGCCATCCTTCGCGAAGAACTTGAGCTGACGCTGCCGCTCCTCGGTTGCAGCTCGGTAGCGGATCTGCGGCGCGAGCTCATCGTGCGAGCCGGGCCGGCGCGTTGACCGACCCCGATTCGAACCCCGCTGGGGAGCCCCCTGCGAACGCCGATTCGCATCCCGCTGCGGATCCCCCTTCGGACCTTCCCCCGACCACGACCGAGGTTGCCCTCTCGCCGGCCGAGGCCGCGGAACGCCACGCCGAGCTGTCCGAATCCATCCACCGGGCAAACCGGCTCTACTACGAGTTGGACGCTCCGGAACTGACCGACGCCGAATACGACGCGCAGATGCGCGAGCTGGCCGCGATCGAGGCAACCTACCCTGGCCTCATCACCTCGGACTCGCCGACACAGCGCGTGGGTTCGGACACCTCCAGCCAGTTCTCGGAGGTCCACCATTCACGGCCGATGCTCTCGCTCGGCAACGCCTTTTCGCACGATGAGTTGCGGGCGTTCGATGGGCGGGTCCGCAAGGTCCTGGGATTCGCGCCTGCGCCAGAAGATGTGCCCGAGTTGCGCTACGTCGCGGAGTTGAAGATCGACGGACTTGCCGTGTCGCTGCAGTACGAGCGAGGCCGCTTCGTCCGCGGCGCGACGCGCGGCAACGGCACGACGGGCGAGGACGTGACGGTGAACCTGCGGACGATCTCCGTCATTCCGGGCCGGCTTCGTGCTCCCAGTACGGCGGACGTTCGGGGTGAGGTCTTCATGCCGAAGGCAGAATTTGCTCGCATCAACGAGGAACGCGAGGCGGGAGGGCTGCCCTTGTATGCCAACCCGCGCAACAGCGGGGCGGGATCGCTGCGTCAGATCGACTCGTCGGTGACGGCCAGCCGGAAGCTGTCCGCCTGGTTCTATCAGTTGTTGGAGGCCGGTACCGAGGCCCAGCCCTCACTCGGCGGCGAGACGACCGACGCGGCCGCGGAGGCGATCGAGGTGACCGCGGCGACCACCGCGGCGACCGGCGCTGTACCTGCCAGGGCGGTGGTCTCGAGCCAGGCGCAGGCACTGGATCGGCTGGCTGCGCTTGGCCTGCCGGTCAACCCAGACCGCGCGTCGGACCTGGACATCGATGGTGTCATCGCGTTCACCGAGCGATGGCGCGAGGCGCGGCACCGCCTCCCCTACGAAACCGACGGGGTCGTCGTCAAGGTGGACAGGATCGATCAGCAGGATCTGCTGGGGACAGTATCGCGAGCTCCGCGCTGGGCCATCGCCTACAAGTTCCCTCCGGAGCAGGTCGAGACGCTGCTAGAGGACATCGTTCCGTATGTCGGCCGAACGGGGACCCTCACGCCGGTGGCTCACCTCAAGCCGGTCAAGGTCTCCGGCTCGACCGTTGCCCGGGCAACGTTGCACAACCTGGACGAGGTGCGACGGAAGGACATCAGGGTGGGGGATTGGGTCGTCGTGCAGAAGGCCGGCGACGTGATTCCGGAGGTCGTGCGCCCGATCACGGAACGACGCTCCGGTACCGAACGCGAGTACGAGATGCCGGATTCGTGCCCGGTCTGTGGCACGGCGGTCGTCCAGGATGAAGGCGCTGTCCGGCATTACTGCCCGAATCTCGCCTGCCCGGCCCGCGTGGCCCAGGAGTTCGGCCATTTTGCCGGCCGGGGTGGCATGGACATCGAGGGCGCTGGTTGGCATGTCCTGGAGCAACTCTTGCAGCGGGGCCTGGTCAAACGGCGAGGCGACTTCTTCCGACTCTCGGTCGAGGACCTGGAGGGGCTGGATCGATTTGCCCACAAGAGTGCGGAGAATCTCCACGCCTCGATCCAGAAGGCACGGCGGCGGCCCCTCGAGCGGGTGATCGCCGCCCTCGGCATCCCCCAGGTCGGCTGGACGACCGCCATCGAGCTGGCTGCCTGGCTGGCCGGAGAGGT
>JBDTQY010000157.1:0-6609 GCA_039931955.1 Chloroflexota bacterium | reverse complement strand
CGCCGAAGTTGGAGTTCCAGATCCAGTTCCAGTCGGTCACGGCCCACGACGAGTGGACCGAGTGGCGGGACTTGGGAGTGAGGCAGTGGAAGACGAATCCCTGGGCGAACAACGGGTTGACGGTCTGCTTCACCTCCGACCAGGCCATCTTCACGTTGCGAACCTGCCGCTGGTCGGCGTCGGTCGAGGTGATCGGGATCCCATAGTCCCGGGGTCGCAGGTACGGGCTCGTCGAGACGATGACATTCGGCAGGTATGGCGTCGCCTCGACCGCCTCTCGGTGGACGATGAGGTTCTCGCCGTAGTCGATCGCCTCCGGGATGTCCAGATAGGCGTTCATCCGTCCGGTGTCGGTGTAGAACGGCAGGCTGTCGTGGATCTGTTCGTAGAAGGGGATCCGTGGGTAGGTGCGGTACTGCATCAGGGCGCCGCCCTCCTGCCCGTACCGACCCGCCATGATGTCGGCGACGGTGTAGCCCTCGGTCGTCCAGGATCCGGCCAGCACGCGGTCCAGGTAGACCTCGGGCCGACCCTCCAGGGTGAACTTGAAGTGGTCGCCAAAGCGTCGGTCGCCCGTCACGTCGCTGAGTGCGGCGGCGATCCCGGCCAGGATCGTCGCGTCGTCCCGGCTGTCGTGGATCGGTTCGATGCCGCCCTTCCAGAGCTGGAGGAACGGATTCGTGGCCGAGGCGCACATCTCGAGCGTCTGCTGTTCCATCCAGCTGTTCGCCGGCAGAATGACATCGGCGAATTCGCCCGAGCCGGTCCACTCGATCTGCTCGTCGACGATCATGTCGATCAGCGGGTTCACGTTATGGACGAGGTGGTAGGCCCACTTGGCCTGGTTGATCAGGTTGGCGTTCGTGTACCAGAGGACCTTCGTGGGACACGGCAGGTGGCTGGTGCCGGTGAACACCTTGCGACCGTCGGACGGAGTATCGACGATGAGCGGTCGATCCCCGTTGCCCCAGTAGGCCGTTTCCTCCCCTTCGATGCGGCGGCGACTCGATGTGGCGTCGTATCGATCTGTCTCCGACAGCCGCTGGGCGAAGGGATCCTCGTTGACATAGCCGCCCACACCGGGCCCGAACCACTTGGCGGCCTGGAAGACGCCACCCTTGTAGTTGCCCGCCCAGGTGCTCACTCCGCTACCCGGGACGCCGATGTTGCCGGTCAGCATCGCGACCAGGTAGACGGCGCGGTTGTGCAGCGTCGCGTGGAAGTAGTGGTTGATCCCCTCGCCAACCTGAAACGAGGCGGGCTTGATCGTCGCGATATCGTCGATCAGGCGCTCCACGAGATCGCGCGGAGCGCCGGTGATCTCGATGACCGTGTCCAGGTCGTAGTCCGCGAGATGTTCGATGTACAGGTTGAATGCCGTCGCGACCTCGACGGTCGTCCCGTCGGCCAGTCTCAGGCTGCCCCGGTAGTCGAGCTGCGGATCGACGCCGTTCGCCGTCATGCGATCGCCGACGTCCTCGCGCGTGATCGCCTCGGGCCGTCCGGTCCGGACGTTCATGATGACCCGGTCGCCGAGCTTCGTGTACTGCTCGGCGGTCAGGCCGTGGAGGGTGAAGCTGGGCCCGTCGGGTGACAGGCCAGGAGCGTAGTCCGCGAAGAGTTCGTCGGCCCTCACCCGTACCAACGTATCGAGTCGGATCAGCAGCGGCATATCCGTGAAGCGCTTCAGGAACGGCTCGTCGTAGCGCTTGTCGGCGATCAGTGCCCTGGCGATACCGAGGAACAGGGCGGTGTCCGAGAGGCCGGCTCGAACGGGGATCCAGTAGTCGGATTTCGTGGACTGCGGGCCGTATTCGGGCACGATCGTGACGATCTTGCCGCCCCGCTCGGTGATCTCCTGGAGCCAGTGGCTCTCCGGCATCTTGTTCTCGACCAGGTTCTTGCCGACCTGGACCACGAGCCGACTGTGGCGCAGGTCGTTGAAGTCCGTCTCGGTACCCTGCAGACCATGGACGAAGGGGAAGCCCGGAGCCTGGTCACCGCGCCAGGTGTACTCAGATAGCTCGCGAGCTCCGACGGCCTCGTCCGGACTCACGCCACGCACGTTCGCGTCAAGTAGCGCCAGCATGTTGGCAAATCGGCTGAGCCCGAACTTGCCCGAGACCCCGTGAACCGGCAACGACGAGCCCATCTTCATCGTCCGCACACCCGATCCGGCCCAGTGCTCGAGCATCTCCTCGGGGTAACCGTCGCGTTCGATCAGCCGCCGCCGACCCGCATCCCCGCTGTATGTCTCCGCAATTGCCCGCAGGCCCTTGGCCACGTATGTGTTCATCTCGTCCCACGTCACGGGCTCGAACGTGTCATCGCCCCGGGCATCGAACAGGTACTTGGTGCGGAGGGCCGGATCGTCCGAGAGCGAGGGAAAGCCATCATCCGCCCATGCCTTCCAGCCGGATCGAAGGGTCGGGCCCTTGAGCCGGTACGGACCATAGACGCGACGGTGCAGGGTGTAGCCCTTGAGGCAACCGCGCGGATTCCAGGCAATCCCGGAGGTGTTGCCCTGGGGATCTGCGTAGGCGCCACCGTCGTAGCTCTGCTCGATTCGCACCACGACATCGTTGCGAACCATCGCCCGGAGGCGGCACATGTGGGTGTCGTTCGGAGCGCAGATGAACGTGAATGTCCGGTCGTACGCGTACTGATCCCGGTAGATCTTCTCCCAGCCGCGATTCGGGTAGGCCTTGAGTGGGTTCTCGATCCCCGGGGCCGCCTGCAGGAAGATCAGATCGAGCCCACGAGCGGTGCCTGTCATCGAGGCGGCGGCCGCGGTCGCTGCGGACAGCTTCAGGAAGGTTCGGCGGCTGAAGGGACGGTGGATCGTCCGCGGGGCCCTGTTCGTGGGGTCAGGCCGGGTCTCGGTCTGTGGGGTCTCATGCGTGGGACGCGCGGTCATTCAGCGGCCCTCGCCTCGCCGAGCGATGCCGAAGTTCGACTGCACGCGGTCGCGGTGAATCACGTACCTCCCGTTCGACGCCCGGGGACGCGGGCCTGCCTGCAACGACCAAAGAGTGGCGTGCCACCCGGGTACCTCGCGCGGGGCGTTCGGCCCATAGCGGGCAGTCCATTGGTCCCGTCGGGCCTGCCCAGGCAGCGCCAGGTCGAGGCGTCGATCAGTTCGCCGGGCCGAGGCTCACCCGGGACAGGGGATCCCGTGGCCGCCTGCGGCTTCGATGAACTTGTCTGCCAGGTCGATGTATTCCGTCGTGTGCGACAGGCCTGCGATGGCCTCCTTGGCAAGGTCGCACCCCAAGCCTCTGAGCGGATCGCCGAGGTTCGGATCCTCGGCTTCTCCCTCATCCCCGATTGTCAGGATCCACGCGGCGAGGCGCATCGTTTCGCGCGCGATCGCCTTCTGGAGGGCAATGAATGCCCCGCCGACGAAGCCAATTTCCACCAGGGAGCCGAGGATGCCAGCCACGGCGGCGCCCTTCTCGACCCCGGCATCGGGCTCGGTCTCCTCACCGCCTCCGCTGCCGTCCGGCAGGATCGCCTCCAGTCCTCCCGTTTCCGAGCGGATCACCCACATCGCAAAGGGCCCGCCGTCGGTGGGCACGAGGCGGTCATCGGCCACGTACTCGTCGAGGCGGCGTGCGTAGGCGGCAAGGGGTCCGGATCGTGACGCGCTGGTCCCAGCCGGGACCAGTTGAAGCGCGCGACCGGCAAGGCGCTCCACGGTGCTCGTCTGGAAGCCGTCCTTCTCGGCGATAGCCAGGTGCGCAGTGCGTTCCAACGTTCGATCGAATGCGACGCGTGGATCGGCAGCCGCCGTCTGCCACCGAGCGGTTGGGAGCAGGTCTACGCTCCTCCGCCGTCCTTGTCCGAAGACGAGCCGCTCGCGGTACAGGGCGCACCGCAGACCGGCCGGGAACGTCAGCGATCCCGGTGCATCGTGGTCGGGAAGCGGCGCGCTGAACGGCAGCAACGCCGGTGGAGGAATCGGGCTCACGGCGGCCATGGCCTCCTGTAGCGCCTGGTCATCGTGCGCGCGAATCGCCGCCCATGCGGGCTGCAGCGTCAGCTTCGCAGCGAGGAAGCCGTCCAGCCACGCCGAGAGGGTGGGCCCGTCGCCTTCCACACTCATCAGTGCGCCGCCAAACAGCGCCCCCAGTACGTCATCGGCGGTCCCAGCCGGGAGCGGGTCGCCACGGGGGTGGTATTCGCGGTGATCCAGTCCAGCGAGTGTCCGGGTGATCTCGTCGCCGCCGGTCACCCGCAACCGCAGGTATAGGCCGGCGAGCGCCGTCGGTTGGAGCGGCGTGGCCGGCACTTCGTATGAGCCCTCTGACATCGCCTTCCCGATCGTCACCCGAACCGCGCGATTGCTCGGTCCGGCGGCGGTCGCGCGGTATTCGAGCCGGTACGGTGCGTCCCGGATGGCCGCCAGAGCCTTCGCCACCGCAGCGACCGCAGGTCCAACGTCCGAAGCCAGCGCCTGGGCGCCGCCAGTGAGCCGAGCCACCTCGTCACCGAACGACCGATCGATCTTGCCGACGCCCAGGGTGATGACCGGCGGGCCGGCGGCAACGCGCGCCTTGCCGCGGATGACCTCCTCGGGTGTGTCCGATGCACCACCGTCCGTGATCATCACGACCACGCTCGCGCCCAGCGCCGTGGCCTCACCAAGCGCCTGCCACAGATCCGAACCGTCTCCGAATGCCAGGGCAACGTTCGAGGCCACCGCCGCTGGATCTCCGGTCCAGTCTCCGGACGAGCTGACGGTCCCGTAGTTGATCGCCCCGACGAGGAACTGCGCCGCCGGATCCAGCCCGAGGATGGCTGCCGCCAGCTTGCGCCCAAGATCCGCGGCAAATCCGCCGCGGAAGTTCTCGGGGATGCTGTTCGACGTATCGAGGAGGAGCAGGACCCGGGGTTGGCGTGGCTGATTCTCTACCATCAGGAAGGCTACCGGCTTCCCTTCCTCCTCGACGCGGATATCGGCGGCTCCAAGTCCGGCAACGATGGCGTCGGTATCGTCACGTGGGGCAAGCGTGAGCTGCACCAGGGGGAACCCCGCCACCCGCACGATCGGGGGATCGACGCGCGCCACGGACCCAGCTCCCGCTGGCGTGGAAGGCGCGGAGGCCAGCGGAACGCCATCTATCGTCGGCGTTCCGTCGGACGAGACATCCAGGACGCGACCCCCCGTGGACACGCTTCGGCCCCCGACCGCGAGATCGTGCTCCTGCGACCGGGTCAGTTCGGGCGATCGCACCGCCAGGAAGGAGTGGAAGAGCTGCACCTCGCCCGCAGTGCGGCCCGCCAGCGCGGCCAGGC
Organism: Chloroflexota bacterium; assembly: GCA_039931955.1. Classification (GTDB taxonomy): domain Bacteria; phylum Chloroflexota; class Limnocylindria; order Limnocylindrales; family CSP1-4; genus UBA5189. The sequence goes on along the minus strand of JBDTQY010000157.1, from coordinate 1,311 downwards.
CCCCGACTGGCGCAAATCCCAGCTGGAGGTGGCGACCGACGAGTTGATCGGCCGACCACGAGCCTTCGACCAGAACGGTGCGCGTGTTCGGGTCATCGGAGCGGGTCGCGAGGATCGCCACATCCAGCTGCAGGGGCGCACTCGGTGGGGCCGCGGTGACCGGCTCCTGGGTCAGGTATGACGTGCCGAGTTCCGCGTTCGGAACCAGCGGATTGGCGAAGCGGGCCACACCGCCGGCAGTCATGACCACGATCGGCACGCGGCCGCTGAACGAGCGGTCAAAGGCGACGGATGAGGCCGCAGGTACCTGTGCGCGCAGGGCGGCGGCGAGTGCTCGACCTTCCGCCCCGTCGGCATCGACAACCGGGATGGACGGGGCCGCGGTTCCTGGGCCGAGCGTGGTCAGCCAGCCATCGACCACCGTCGTGTCAACCGCAGGGGCGAAATGGCGGGGGATGGGCCGATACAGGAGATCAGCCCGACTCGCAATCTCGGGACGAAGCGTCCCCGTTCGTACTTCGGCTTCAGCACCGGATAGGCGGAGCAACTCGGCAAGCAACTCCGCCTTCTCGCGTGGCGTCCCGGCGCCGCACCTGAGCGCCGCTCGGTTCCCCCAGCGGATCGCGGTTTCCGCGTTGCCGAAGTCATGGTCCTGGCTCGGTAGCGTGGCAATCTCGTCCCGGACGAAGCGGAAGATGGCGTCCACGTCGCCGGTCGCGACCAGATTGTCGGCTCGCGCAACGAGGTGGTCCGGGCTCGTCCGCAGGGCCGCGCGCATCGACTCCCAGACATCGAATGGGTGATCACCCAAACCCGTCGAAGCCGCTGACGGTGTCGTCACTGGGCCGACGCTCGGTAGGTTCCCGGAAGGACGAGGCCGGTCCTGACAGGCAGAAACGATGACCGTCAGGGCGCTGACCTGCAGGAAGCGTCGGCGACTGAACTGTCCCTGGACGTCCACGCTCGATCCTCAATCGGGGAGGCACCCGGAATGTAGCGCATCAGGGTTCGCATTTCCCGACGGTTTGCGCATCGGCGATCTGATCGGAGTCGCGGGGCCTTCGCGTCGTGGCGCCTTCGCGGCGCGGCGCGGTAGCTCCCATACTCGGACCTCGCGCCGCAACCAGGAACCAACTCGAGGGAGGCAGTCAACGCGATGAGCGACCAGGCGACGAGTGATCAGTCGATCAACGCCCGGATCGACCAGGGGATCAGTGCCCCGATCGATCCGACCCTCGATCGGCTCCTTCGTCACATGGCGTGGGCGAACGCCGCGCTCCTCGGTGAGCTCGCCAAATTGCCGGACGAGGC
>JBDTQY010000156.1:0-5109 GCA_039931955.1 Chloroflexota bacterium | reverse complement strand
CGTTCGGTGGCAAGTACCGGATCATCGACTTCACGCTGTCCAACTGCGTCAACTCCGACATCCACGACGTCGTCGTCCTGACCCAGTACAACCCGCGGTCCCTCAATGACCACATCGGCCTGGGGCGTCCCTGGGACCTCGATCGAACCCGCGGTGGGATCAAGCTCCTGCAGCCGTATCTTGCGCGTGGCCGCGTGGCGGAGTGGTATCGCGGCACAGCCGATGCCGTCCTTCGTAACCGGAGCCTGTTGGAGCACTCCGACGCGGATATCGTCCTGATCCTGGCCGGCGATCACATCTACAAGATGGACTACCAGCCCTTCATCGCGGCCCACAAACGCAAGCGTGCGGACGTCACCATCGCCGTCCGTCGGGTACCACTCGCCGAAGCGACGCGAATGGGCATCCTGGCCCTGGACGAGACGGATCGGATCACGGAATGGCAGGAGAAGCCCAAGCAGCCAAAGAGCGATCTCGCATCCATGGGGGTCTATGTCTTCTCGCGCAAGACGCTCCTCCGATGGCTGGATGAGGACCTCACCGACTTCGGGAAGAACATGATCCCGGCCATGCTGGATGCGGGAGCCCGATGCTACGGCTACCACTTCGACGGCTACTGGCAGGACGTCGGGACGATCCAGTCCTACTGGGAGGCCAACATGGCCCTCCTGGTGGATCACCCCGAGCTGGACCTGTACGACAAGGACTGGGTCATTCACACCAAGTCAGAGGAGCGCGCCCCGGCAAAACTTGGCCCGACCGCCCAGGTGCACCGAAGCCTGATCAGCCACGGCTGCGTCATCGATGGGACCGTGGTGAACAGCGTCCTGTCGCCCGGCGTCCGCGTCGGCGTGGGGGCGGTGGTCAGGGATTCCATCGTGATGTTCGACTCGGTCATCGGATCGAGGGCCGTCATCGACCGCGCGATCCTCGATAAGGAGGTCGTGGTAGGACCCGGCGCCATCGTCGGCGAGGGCCCGGACGATCCACCCAACAAGTCCGAGCCGACACGCCTCAACACCGGGATCACCGTCGTTGGCAAGCAGAGTGCGATCCCACGGGGGGCTCGGATCGGGCGAAACGTGCGGATTGCAGGCAACGTTCGTACCGCCGATTTTGTCCGGAAGAACGTCCCGAGCGGAGGATCCGTGGATGCCTCTGACGGTCCCCGCGCCCGCGGCGTGCGACCTGCGAGCGGCCGTGGCACCGCAGCGGGCTCGAAGGCCCCGACCAGGGCGAGCGGCGCAGCGGGCTAGACTTCCGGCGTGCCCGATTCCTCAGCCGGCTCGGCGGCCGACATTGCCGCCTGGCTCGACTCCCTCTCCATCGCCAATGCGCCCCCGGTCGTCCGCGATGGGGTGGCGGCCTGGGATGTGGTGCTCGACGGCCGCCGCCGCCTGGATCTCCGGGTGACCCTGATACTCGATCCGGCGACGGGTCTGATCATCTGGGCCCACCTCGCGCCGCCGCTCGGCGATGGTCTTCGCAAGGCCTACCGCATGCTGCTTCGCTGGAACGACGAGTTCCCGCTTGCCAAGTTCTCCCTGGCCGATGATGGACGGCCGATCCTGTCCGTCGAGATCCCTCGGCGCTGGCTTGACGCCGAGGAGCTAGGAGTGGCGTTGGCAAGGGTCGTTGGAATCGCCGACCAGCTGTTCGAAGAAACACGGCCGTGGGTCTGGATCGGAGGGCGGGTGCCGCCGGGCTACGAGGCCCGCAAAGCGCGATCGAAAACCCTGCTGGAGCGATTCGCCTCCCGCCTGCCGGAGCTGTTCGGCGCGTGACCCAGCCGGCGTGGGCTCGGCCGCTCCTGGCCGCAGCCCTGATTGCCCTGGTTGCGACGACCGGTCTGGCGGCCCGACCAGGGGAGCTTGCGGCCGCGTCCCCTTCCCTGAAGCTCGTGGCCCAGACCACCTACGAGGTGCTACCTGCAGAACGCAAGGCAGCGGTGAGCGTTCAGATCACGGCGACAAGCCTCCTCCGCGACTCGGCAACCCGGCGCTACTCCATCGATCGCGCCTTCCTTGCGGTCTACCCAACGGCGACGAACATCAAGATCACGGGGACGGCCGGCAAGCCGACCGTGTCCGTCAGCTCTCGTTCCGATAGCGGCCTCGTGCTCCAGCTGAAGTTCGGCTCGCCGCTCGGTTCAGGCAAGTCGCTCGCCCTCACCCTGACGTTCGACATCGAGGACCCCGGCGGCGCACCCGACCGATCGCTGCGCATCTCGCCGTCGCTCGTTGCCCTCCCGATCTGGGCGTACGGCGGTCCGGGTGTGCCCGGTTCAGGGGTCCGTGTCCTGATGCCCGCGGACTACGCGACGACCATCGGCCGAGGTCCGCTCGACGGCCCCACGATCGAGCCAGACGGACGAAGTGCCTATACCAGTGGAGCCCTCGCATCACCGGCCGACTTCGTAGCGGATCTCCAGGCCGACCGCCCGGGTGACCTCACCGACGACCGCACGAGCGTGCGCATCGCGGATAGCACGGTGACCCTCCGGATCCGATCGTGGCCCGACGATCCGGATTGGAATGCCCGGGTTACGGACATCCTGACGCGGGGACTCCCAGCCCTGGCGTCCGCCATCGGCCTGCCGTGGCGGAGTAACGCCGAACTCGAGGTGCGAGAGACGCTCGTGCGGTCTGGTGGGGCCGCCTCGGGACTGGCGGGATCCGCTGGAGCGGCGACCTTCGACCCGGCGACCAACCAGCTGAGCATCCCGTTCACCGCGGACGCCAGTGCCATCCTCCACGGCGCCGCCCATGCCTGGTTCAATGCCGACATCGTGGCCGATCGCTGGATCGCCGACGGTTTTGCCGCCCTGTATGCCGGACGTGCCGCCGTCGCCATCGGCGAGGACATCGCCATGCCGACCATCGATCCGGCAGCACGACCGGTGCCGCTGAATGCCTGGGTCGCCGGTGGCCCCGACGATGGCTATGGGCGCGCGGCGGCTCTCCAGCTGGCTCGATCGATCGCCGAGCAGACAGGCGACACCGCCCTTGCCGAGGTCTGGGGGGACGCCGCGGCCGGCATTTCCGCCTATCGGGCGAGCGGCGACGCCGGCGAACCCGGGGATGGCGGCGCGGCATCGCCCGCCAGGGCGGGTCCCGTCGATTGGCGATCCCTGCTCGACCTTCTCGAGGCGCGAACAGGGGGCTCGTATGAGGGCCTCTGGCGGGCCCGGGTGATCCGTGCCACCGATGGGGGGCTGATGGACGCTCGTTTGGCCGCCCGGGCGCTCTATGATCGGACCGTCGCCGCCGCGGCGCCGTGGGTACTCCCAACGCGGATCCGCGACGAGATGACCGCCTGGCAGTTCGAGGCTGCCTCCGCGGACCTCGACAAGGCGTCTGACGTCATCGTCCTGCGGACTGACATCGGTCAGGCGGTGGCCGCCGCCGGCCTCACCGCACCGGATGCGCTCCGAAGTCGGTTCGAGGGTGGCGATGGTGTCGATGCCGCTTCCGCCGAGGCCCTCACGGAACTGGCGGTGATCGGGGCCTACCAGGCGATCGTTGAGGCGCGGCCCCTCGACCCTGGCCCTGTGACCGCGATCGGGCTGCTGGGCGCGGACCCCGAGGCTGACATCGAGGCCGCGAGGATGGCCTTCGCCGCCGGGGACCTTGATGCCACGATCAGTCATGCGGAGCAGGCTCGCGCGATCTGGTCGAGCGCGCCCGAAACGGGCCAGAGCCGCGTCGCCAGCGTGACCGCGACGGCCATCGCCGTACTCCTGCTGGGCTGGATGATCGTGGCCCGCCTTCGCCAGTGGCGCCGCCGGCGGACGGGCAAGCGGTGATCCGGCGCGTCCCAGTCGCCCCCGTGCAAGGTGCACGGTGGCGTGCGCTACACTCGGCGCCGGTCTGTCCCGGCGGATCGTCGGCCGAGCAGCACCGCCAGAGGCGCAAGGGGGTCGTTCCAGCGTTGGTGATTTGCACAGGCCGCGCGAGCGCCCGGCAGGGCGATATCCACTGATGCGGATCGAGCGAACCCGCCCATCCGTCGAAATCCTGTCCGGGGATTCGGCCGATGTCTACTTCGCCAGGGCGGAGCGCATCCTGGAACGTGAGGGGCTCGACCCCCTCGTCGTGATGGAGGTCTTCGCCCGTCAGTCAGCAGTGCTGTGCGGGATCGATGAGGCAAAGACGCTGCTCGGAACGGTTCTCGGCGATGCCGATCCCGCGGAGACCGTCGTCGAAGCGCTCGATGACGGCGACGAGATCGGCCCGAAGGAAATCGTGCTCCGCATCGCCGGGCGCTATCGCGCGTTCGGGCTATACGAGACGGCCATCCTCGGCATGCTCGCCCAATCGACCGGTTGGGCAACGGCGGCTCGCGAGGTGGTCACCGCCGCGGCGCCCGAGCCCGTGATCTCGTTCGGCGCTCGCCACGTGCACCCGGATATCGTGGATGTGCTCGACTACGCGGCCATCGTTGGGGGTTGCGTCGGAGCATCCACGCCCGCAGGAGCCCGGCTGGCGGGACTGAACCCGACCGGCACCATGCCGCATTCGCTCGTCCTGATCATCGGCGACACCGTCGAAGCGGCCCGCGCCTTCGATCGGGACATGGAATCGGATGTCCCGCGCATCGTCCTGGTGGACACATTCCGGGACGAGGCGGAAGAGGCCCTCCGAGTTGCCGATGCCCTCGGGGATCGGCTATATGGCATCAGGCTGGACACGCCGTCCGAGCGGGGCAGGGTCACCGCAGACCTCGTCATGGAGGTGCGGGCACGACTGGACCAGGCCGGACACGGCTCGGTGAAAATCGTCGTCTCGGGTGGCTTGACGCCGGACCGGATCCGCTACTTCAAGGAGGCCGGGGCGCAAGTCGACTCGTTCGCCGTCGGCTCGTACATCAGCGGGGCAACGCCGATCGACTTCACGGCTGACCTCAAGGAGATCGACGGACGCCCCATCGCCAAGCGCGGCCGGATCCCGGGCCGAACGGAGAGTCCGCGTCTGCGGCAGATCAGTCTGGCGGACTGGGTGGGGCGCTAAGCGGCCGTCGCGCGCGCCGCGAAGCGCCGGGTGCGCGCCCCCATGCGGGCCGCGGCTTCCTGGTCCGCGTCGGCTAGGTGGCGGCCCGCTCGAGGATCCG
>JBDTQY010000155.1:0-8159 GCA_039931955.1 Chloroflexota bacterium | reverse complement strand
CGACCGAGCGACTTCGAGCATGCCAACCGAGATATCGACGCCCACCACGACGCCCGTCGGACCAACTCGGCGGGCCAGGTCACGAGCCACCGTGCCGGTGCCGGTCGCCACGTCGAGAGCAGCCATGCCAACCTCGAGACGGCATGACGCCACGAGCCGAGCTCGCCATCTCGGCTCCTGAAAGCCCGAGATCAGGGCGTTGATGGGATCGTAGGTCCCGGCAATCCGGTCGAACATCGCGCCGACCTCGGCGGCCGGAACGCTGTTGCCGCGCCGCGCGTCGGTGTCTGTCCGACCGTGCGGTTCCTTGTCCACCATCGCCAGATCATGACCGGATCCCGATCGCCACGTCGGGCTGCATGGCCACCGCCGGCCGCCTTGGCGCTCGGCCCGCCTCGGCGCCACCTCGCCACCTCGGCGAGCCTCGGGCCACCGGCTATCTCACCCCGGCCGAATACCTCGCCTCCGTCGGGATCGATGTGTATCGGACGTACTGAACGAGTACACACGATTGACGCCACGCCGGTAGCGGTCCATACTCGGTCCATTCCCCACCAGTCCGCGCCGCGGATCGCTATCCCGCGCGGTCAGATGGTCCCTCCTTGCGCACGCAGGTGGCCCCTTTCTAATGCCCGGTCCAGATCAGCGCCCACGTAACCGCCGCCCACGACGCCGCAACCCCGTTGGTCGCGCCCCCGTGAGCGAATTCGAGGAGATGCAGGAACTCGAGGCCGCGCGCGAGCGGAACGACCTCGATGTCTCCGATCTCCGCGACATGAGCGTCACGGAGCTCCGCCAGGTCGGTCGCGACCTGAAGATGGAGACCGAGACCGCGGATCGCAAGGACGATCTCGTCGATCGAATCCTCCAGGCGCAGACCGAGCGCGCAGGACATGCCTACGCAACCGGGATCCTCGACGTGGTCGACGAGGGCTACGGGTTCATGCGTCGCCACGGACTGCTTCCCGGTAACGATGACGTCTACGTCTCGTCGAGCCAGGTGCGCCGCTTCGGGCTGCGCATCGGCGACCGCGTCTCCGGCGCCGTCCGGGCTCCACGCGAGCAGGAGAAGTACTGGGGCCTGCTCCGAGTCGACTCCGTCAACGGCGTTGACAGCGAGACGGCCCGCGCCCGGCCGCACTTCGGCGACCTGACGCCGGTTCACCCCAACGAACTGATCAACCTCGAGAGCGACCCGAAGAATCTCAGCCAACGGCTCGTCAATCTCGTCAACCCGATCGGCAAGGGCCAGCGGGCCCTGATCGTCAGCCCACCGAAGGCCGGCAAGACGATGCTCCTGAAGAACATCGCCAACGGCATCACCGCGAATTACCCCGAGATCCTCCTCATGGTCGCCCTCATCGGCGAGCGGCCCGAGGAAGTCACGGATATGCGCCGCAGTGTCAACGGCGAGGTCATCAGCTCCACCTTCGACGAGCCGACCGAGAACCACACGCATGTCGCGGAGATGGCGCTCGAAATCGCCAAACGGCAGGTCGAGACCGGTCGCGATGTCGTCATCCTCATGGACTCCATCACGCGACTCGCCCGCGCCTACAACCTGGCCCTGCCGCCCTCTGGTCGGACGCTGTCAGGCGGTATCGATCCCATTGCCCTCTATCCGCCCAAGCGCTTCTTCGGTGCGGCCCGGAAGATCGAGGAGGGCGGCTCCCTCACCATCATCGCCACCTGCCTGGTCGACACCGGCTCGCGGATGGATGACGTCATCTACGAAGAGTTCAAGGGCACCGGCAACTCGGAGCTGATCCTCGACCGCAAGCTCGGCGAGAAGCGGATCTTCCCGGCCATCGACGTGATGCGGTCTGGCACCCGCCGCGAGGAGCTGCTCCTCGAGGACGGCACCCTGAAGATGGTCTGGACGATGCGCCGGATGCTGTCGGCCGTCGGCACGAATGAGGGGATCGAACTGCTCCTCAATCGCCTCGCCAAGACGGACAACAACGTCCAATTCCTGGCCGGCCTGACCAAGAGCCTCGACCAATAGGCCGTTCGGCCCCCGCATCCAGGGTCCTTGGGAGGTTTGCGCCGCCCTCGGAGGCCGTGGTAAGGTCGTGAAGCATCGACGCCCGGGGAGGAACGAGCGGCGATCTCAAATGAGGCACCTAACCTAGTCACCCGGCCCCCGAACGGTCTGGATACGAGCTCGAGCGCCCAACCGCGCCCTCCAGATCGTCCTCGCAGGAGACCATATTGCTGAACGCCCCGGCCGGCGTCGTGCGCGCAATGGCGCGCTTCCGCCGGACCACGAGCGAGCGATCAACGCCAGCCACAAGCTTCCAAAGCCGATCCGTCGGCACGGTGCGCTTGCTTGGGGCGCGAGTCGCAGCCGTTGCTCACCTTGCCCACCTCGCCCCGACGCCCACCAGGCGGCCGCGGTCGACGTCGCTTCGTCGCACCCTCGCGGTCCGGATTTCTTCCGAACACATGCTCCCCATCGTGGCGGCCATCGTCGTCCTTGGCGCGAGCCTCGTCAGTTTCCAGCCGCCAACTGTGGCCGGAGCCGTCGGGTCGGCGGACGGAGCCGGAACCACCCCGCGACTGGCGATTGGTGGTGGCAACACGGATCAGTTCGACCCGGTTGAATTCGCCGCCCTTCGGGCCCCGTCGCGATCGCAGGGAGACCAGTCCGCACTGATCGGAAGCCCGAGCGAGAGCTACGCCAATGACGGCACGCTGTACAAGCCGGTCGCCGTCAACACGCTCGTCCAGGACGGTCGTGACCTCCTCGAGACCTACACGGTCCAGCCGGGTGACACCCTGACGGGGATTGCCAGTCAGTACGGCATCTCGATGATGACGATCTGGTGGGCCAACAGCCTCACCGCCAAGGACGACCTGCATGTCGGGCAGAAGCTGATCATCCCGCCCGTCAGCGGCCTTGTCGTGACGGTCAAGGAGGGTGACACCCTCGAATCGCTGGCCGCCCAGTACAAGCTCACCATCGAGGACATCGCCTCGATCAACGCGCTCCAGGATCCCAACCTGATCATCGGCCAGATCCTCATCCTGCCGAATGCGGCAGGTGCGCCAATCCCGACGCCGAAACCGGTCGCTCGTACGTCCACTGGTGGTGGCGGTGGTGGTGGCTGCACGAGCTGTACGGGTCCGGCCAAGTACTCTGGCGGCAAGTTCTCGTGGCCAGTGGTCGGCGGCAACAGTTACATCAGCCAGCGTTTCCACTACGGCCACTACGCCGTCGACATTGCGGCCACGTATGGATCGAAGGTCGTTGCCGCGGCGAGTGGCACGGTGATCTGGTCCGGTTGGCGGAGCGGCGGCGGCGGCAACGTCGTCTGGGTCTCACACGGGTCCGGCCTGTACACCACGTACAACCACATGTCGGCGATCCTGGTCCATGTCGGTCAGTCCGTTGCCCGAGGCCAGCAGGTCGGCCGCATTGGAGCCACGGGACACGCCACGGGCCCCCATCTCCACTTCGAGGTCTGGGTCGGGCGCGTCTGGAATGGCGGTTACCGGGTCAACCCGCTCCGCTACTTCTGATCATCACCCGCGGCCGTTGGCCGCGCCGGTCGCCCAAGGGCCACCGTCATCTGCGCCCCGTGCGATGGCGCCCCGAACCCGTGGGAAGATAGGCCGGATGTTCCTGGACCGCGTCAAGATCAATGTTCGAGCCGGAAGTGGCGGCGATGGCGCCGCGACCTTCCGCCAGGAAGCCCATGTCCCGCGCGGCGGTCCGGACGGCGGTGACGGCGGACGCGGTGGCTCCATTCACCTGGTCGTCAGCGCCGGGCAGACGACCCTGCGCGACTTCTCCTATCGCCACCACTTCCGGGCTGATGGCGGCGGTCGCGGCTCAAAGGCTCGACGTCACGGCAAGGCGGGTACGGATCTGACGCTCGAGGTCCCGCCCGGCACGGCCATCTACGACGATGCGACCGGTGCTCTGATCGCCGATCTCGTGGCCACGGGCCAGACCGCGATGGTCGCTCGCGGCGGGCGTGGTGGGCTCGGTAACACGCACTTCAAAACCTCCACCCACCAGGCTCCCAAGCACGCCCTGAAGGGCGAGCCGGGCGAGGAGCGCTGGATCCGCCTTGAGCTCCGGCTCATCGCTGATGTCGGACTCGTGGGACTGCCCAACGCCGGCAAGTCGACCCTGCTTGCGGCCCTGACGGCCGCCAACCCGAAGATCGCCGCCTACCCGTTCACCACTCTGGAGCCGAATCTCGGCGTCATGGATCTTGGTATCGAGGATCGGCGGTTGCCGACGATTGCCGATGTTCCCGGGCTGATTGAAGGAGCCAGCGAGGGGGCGGGCCTCGGGCATGCCTTCCTGCGGCACATCGAACGGACGCGCATCCTGGTGCATCTGGTCGATGGAGCCTCGCGGGACCCGGAGTGGGATCATGGCATCATCCGCGAGGAGCTGGCCGCCCACGACCCTGCTCTGCTGGAGAAGCCGATCCTCATCGCCTTCAACAAGATGGATCTGCCTGAAGCTGCTGAAGCCTGGCCCGCGTTCCAGAAAGCTCGCCGGGCCGAGGGCCTCCCGGTCGTCGCGATCGGCGCTGCGGGCGGCGAGGGGATCGAGGCGTTTCGCGAGGAGCTGGCGCGACTGCTCCCCAGCGCGGAGGAGCTGGCCGAGCCACCCGAGCCGTCGGGCGTCGTGGTCCACCGCATTGAGTCGCTGGAGGATGGCTTTTCCGTTGAGCGCGAGACCGATGGCGCCTACCGCGTCCGCGGCAAGCGGGCGGAGCGCCTCGCCGCGCAGACGAACTTCGACGTCGAGGAGTCAACCGAGAGGTTCCAGCGCGACCTTGAGCGCCTCGGTGTAGACGGCGAGCTGCGCCGCGCGGGTGTCGTGACCGGAGATGTCGTCCGGTTTGGTGAGGTCGAGCTCGAGTGGAGTGGAGACGCCTGGGCAGCCGAGCGATGGGCCTGAGTCTCGATGGCCGCCCGGCCGGCGTGCGGCGCGGCTTCGTCGGGGTCATGGGTGGCAGCTTTGACCCGATCCACCTTGGCCACCTTGCGGTCGCGGAGGAGGCGAGGGACGCGCTCGGCCTGGAGAAGATCCTTTTCGTGCCGGCCGGGCTGCCGCCTCACAAGCCAGGCGGGACGATCGCGTCTGCGGACGATCGTGTTGCCATGACCCAGTTGGCGATCGCCGGCAACCCGGCCTTTGCCGTCAGCCGCATCGACGTTGACCGGGCCGGGCCGTCCTATACGAACGATACGATCGCGCTGCTTGCCGCCGAAGCATCTGACGACCAGGCCTCGGCCGACCCGAGCGCGCGGCGCGCGGCCAGTGGATCCGTGGATCTCACGCTGATCATGTCGGCAGAAACGCTCGCCGGCCTCCCGGGCTGGCACGAGCCGCGGCAACTCCTGGCGGCCTGTCGTATCGCAGTTGTTCCGCGGGAAGGGTACCCAGTCCCGGATCCGACGTCGCTGGCCCGACAGTTCCCTGGTCTGGAAGACCGTTTCGACCTCCTGGCAGGGCCGCGCCTCGGCATCTCGTCGACCGCCATTCGGGAGCGAGTGGCCGCCGGCCGATCCATTCGCTATCTCGTGCCGGATGCGGTCGAACGCTACATCGTCGATCATCACCTCTACGTTCGAGCCGAATCGTCGGCCGATGACCACGCAAGGGAACACCGCCCGTGACCAAACCAACCCGAAAGACCGCGACCGCCGAAATCGCGGCACCCAGCGCTGATACAGGTGGGTCGGATGTGCCGCCGGTCGTCGCTGACGCATCGGATGGTGCGCTGGCAGAGCCGTCCGCTGACCTCGTCGCCGCCCCGCCGGCCGGCGGGGTTGCCGCGCCGCCAGCCGACCTCGTTGGCGAGGGGCTGGCTGAGTCAACGACACTTGCCCAATCACCCAAGCCGGACGGGATGCCACGTCGTGCCCGGGCGATGGCCAAGGCTCGCAAAGCAGCCGCCGATGCGGATCGATCACCGCTCGAGATCGCGCGCCGCATCGTGGATCTCGCCGAGGACAAGAAGGCAGCCGACATCGTCCTTCTCGATCTGCAGGGTCTGACCACGCTGGCCGACTACTTCGTCATCTGCTCCGGCGGGTCGGATCGGCAGCTCGGTGCGATCGCGGACGGGATCATCGGCGGCATGCGCGACGAGAAGATTCGGCCATTCGGGCGCGAGGGGACCCCCGCTTCGCACTGGGTCCTGGTTGATTTCGGGATCGTGATCGTCCATATCTTCACGCCGCCGGAGCGTGACTTCTATCAGCTCGAGAAGCACTGGGCCGAAGCGAAGACGGTCCTGCGGGTCCAATAGCCCGCCAGCCGTACGGGGCATCCCGGTACCGTCGGGTCATTCCCTGATCGAGCGCGCGACCGCACCATCGCGCCATGAGCGCACCACACGAGCGTTGTCCGGCCTGTCAGCGTCGCCTGATCACGACTCGCTTCGACACGACCTTCCGGCTGCCGGACCACTCCGAGCGCCTCTGCTTCGGCATCCCAGGCGGGCTGTGCGAGGACTGTCACCAGCTGTACATCGACCCCGATCTCATAGAACTGCTCGATCTTGCGTCCGGCCACTGCACGTTCGCCATCGAGAGCGACCTCGTGATCCAGGAGCAGGCCTGGTCGGTCTGAAGCCAAGGTTCCTGGTGTTCTGAAGGCCGCGTTCCGGCCGCCCTGGTGCGTGATGGGCCGGCTGTGGCCGCCCGAGTTCTCCGATGCTCGGGCTCCGGACGGAAGAGGCTCAGCCTCCGGGCGCCACGAGGTCCGAGACCCAGAGGTCGAATGCCAACTTGATCTGAGCGTCCCCCGCGGATGCCCCGCCAACCCCCTTGATGCGGGCGTCGAGTTCGAGCAAGCCCTCCAGAGCAGCCGCAAGTTCACGAACAGTCCACGCTCGCGCCTGACGTGCCAGCGTCTCAGCCCGGAACGGCTGGAGGCGCATCGAGCGCACCAGGGATCCTGGCGACTCGCCGGCCGCGAGCCGGTCCGCAATCTCCAGCAGTTCGCGAATGCGGCGATGGAGTACGGCGAGGAGGACCGGCCCGGGCGTCTCGTCCAGGAGCGGCTCCAGCATCTCAAGCGCCCGGGAGCGCTGCCGCATGCCGATCGAATCAACAAATCCCCAGACCGTCCCCGGTACAGCCTCGGGCACGAGCGCGCGGACATCGTCCACCGTCACCGCGGCCCCGCTCGGACCAGCCGCCGCGGACTCCCCAGTCGGCACGGTCTCGCCGGCAGGCTCGGAGCGCAGAAGCGCGAGCTTCTCCAATTCCATCACGGCCAGACGCCCCTGGTGTCGGCGGTCCACGTCACCTTCGCGGACAAACCCCCCGACCCGTGTCGCGAGCTCTCGCGCCGCACCGGCCCCAAGGGTTATGCCACGCTCGCGGGCTCGTGCCTCGATCCATGCGGCGAGGGCTCCTTCCCGTGGCGCCTCGAAGCGACGGACGTCGCCCCCCGCAGCCCGGATCGCATCGGCGAACGCCTTGGACGGTGGCTCCTTCTTTCCTGAATCGGTCTCCTCGGCAACAACGAGGCCGTTCCCGTCGGCAATCAGCGAGATGGTCTTGATCAGGAGCTCGCGGTCAGAACCCTTGCGCACGAGTTGGCCAGCGTTCGTGACGATCGCCAGCGTGCCCGAACCGAACATCGTCGCGGTCGCCAGACGGGTCCGGATCTCACCGAGGGCTCGCGCAGCATCGCCGACCTCGGCTCGGACGCGCCAACGCTCGGGCGCCTCGACCGGAAAGCGGTTCGTATCCCTACGAAGGGCATCGATCGCCGCATCCATGCCGTAGCTGTCATCGCCCCAGAAGTAGGCAATCGCGGCCGGAATCATCCGGTTGCCATGTCACGATCGACGCCGTCGGCGCCGCCGCACACGGAGCGCGCCGGACCACCGCGTGGCCAAGGCAACAGACGCAACGGGCGGGCGGTCCGAGGTCCGGGGATCACGTACAGCATCGTATCCGAGGCGGCGTGCAAGGTCGGCGCCCTGCGATTCGCGCACGGCCTGGAGTGGAGGTGCCACAGCTTCCGAGGCCGATGCGCGGGCGACGATCCCAAGTGGCGGGGCCGGTAGCCCGCATAGGAACGCGCTGGTGGATCCCGCGCCGGTTCCAGATCCCGCGCTGGTTCCAGATCCCGCGCCCTGCCCGCCTTGCCCGCCCGTGGCCGCATTCAAGGC
>JBDTQY010000154.1:0-4366 GCA_039931955.1 Chloroflexota bacterium | reverse complement strand
ACCGCTTGAAGTCGAAGGGTAGGTAACCGATCTGAGCTGCAGATGAATCGACCCATCGCCCGACGAGACGTGCGGTCAACCACGAGGAAAGGACGCCATATCTCCGAATGCGACGCCAGACGGACGGCTCGTGCTGCTCGATCCAGTTCGCTTCGCAGTCGGCCTGGAATCGAGCCACCGTGTCACTCACGCGCGCAGCCCGGAACGCGAGTCCCCATGGCCCCCCGACGGGCGGAAGATCTTCGGTCGTGCGCTGGTCCAGCCAGACGATGGCCGGCCGGAGTGGTGCTCCGTTTTCATCCGAAACGACGATCGTGACGCGCTGGGTCGTCAGTGAGACCGCAGCGACCGCGTCCGGCCTTGCCCCGGGATGCGCCCACATCCGCTTGCAGGCCTCGCCCATCGCGTTCCACCATACCTCGGGGTCCTGTTCGGCCCAGCCCGGCTTGACTGAAACGTACGGTTCGATCGGCACCCGTCCCATCGCGACGAGAGTGCCGCGCGGGTCAAAAAGGATCGCGCGGACGCTCTGCGTCCCGACGTCAATGGCCAGGAGATGATCAGTGGAACTCACCGGTGCGCCATGGCCATATCCTGCATCACCGCGAAGCGCCCGCGAGGGGCGTTCGGTTCAGAACGTCGGCCATGGCACCGCCGGCCAGTTGCGGCCGGGTCGGGGAAAGCGGCCACGCTTCAGGAGAGCCATGACCCGTCGTCGGGTGGCCGCAACCTCGCTGCGGGAGAGCAGGGCCCGCAGTTCGGTGCCGAGATTGCCGTCGAGCCCCTCCCGGACCCGCTCGACGCCGGCGATCTCGTCCTCGTTCATCGGTGTTCCCATCCAGCCCCAGAGGACCGTCCGGAGTTTCGGCACGGTCGAGAACGTCACGCCGTGGTCCACCCCATGCGCGTGCCCGTCGGGGACCGGGAGCACGTGACCGCCCTTCCGATCCGTGTTGTTGATGATGGCGTCGAAGACCGCCATCCGACGCAGCCGCGGGTCAGGGTGCATGACCATGGCGACGATGTCGGCCTCCGGGTCCGGATGGATCCACGCCTGGACCATGCCCTCTCCGAAGGGTCCGTCGCGGAGGACCGTCGGCGGAACGATGCCCCAGCCCGTCGCCTCTGAAACGAGGAAGGCCGCGACCTCTCGTCGCGCCAGCGTCCCGACGGGGAAGTCGGCGAGCGGCCGCTCGCCGATGGTCGCCTTGTAGACCGCGTGGAACGGCTCGGCCAGGTGCGGGTGATGGACGAGGACCACGAGCGCCTGGTTCGACGATCCCGGCAGGCGCCCCAGGACCTCGAGCTCACCGTCACGAAGCCCGCCGAGGGTCAGCGAGTCCGCGAGGCGCAGTTCAGTTGACGTACTGACCGTTCCGTCGTGGGCAGATATGGCCCTGCGGATCGAGCGGGTTCCCGCAGATCGGGCACGGCGGGCGGCCGGATCTCACGACCCGGAGTGCCCGTTCGACGAAGGCTCGTGCCGCTGTCGCCGTGATGTGGACGCGGAAGATGTCGGGGCCTTCCGTGTCGGCCTCCGCGAGGAGGTTCGAGATCGCGGCTACCAGTGTCTGGGTCGCAACAGGGTCATCGTCCGCTTCCTCGATGTCCTCTTCGGTCTCCTCGTCGTCGTCGTCGTCATCCTCGGCCTCGTCGTCCTCACTGAGGGCGCGGGCCTCGATGAGGACCCGCTCGACATCGCCGTCCCAGCCCAGGGTCAGTGTCCCGGCCCGGAAGACCTCGGAAAGCGGCTCATCGAGGGCGGCGACATCCTCGTTGTGCGGGGCCGCATCGAGGGTCACGATCCCACGCTCGTCGAGCTCTATCAGCATCCGACCGAGGCGGTCGGCCAGGGCGGCCACCTGCACCTTCTCGAGGGACACACTGACGATCCGGGCGCCCTGCCTGGCCTGCAGAAAGAACGTCCGGTTACCCGGTTCGCCGATCGTTCCGGCGATGAAACGATCCGGGGGATCAAATTGGTAGGTTCGTCGAGCCATGTGGCGAATCTATCCGATCCGCGAGGGAACCTCGCCGGGAGCCCACCCGCTCATGCGACGCGGAACGAAACTCGATGCCAGCCACGAGCCCCGTCCGGGTCCGGACGGGTCGGGGTCTCGGTCTGTGTCTGGCCGCTCATGTCGGTCGCCCGCACGCGGATCGCGTGATCACCCGGGACTGCGGCCCATGCATAGGTCCACTGCACCCAGGTTGCGTCGGAGATGGGTTCCGACAGGGTGGCTTCCCGGAATTCGCCGTCGTCCACAGAGACCTCAACCCTTGCGATACCTCGGTCCATGGCCCACGCCACGCCGGCGATGACGACCGGATCCGAAGCGACGGTTGCGCCGGACGCGGGGACGTCGATCCGCGACTGGGTCAGGATCGGCGCCAACTTGGACCAGCCCAGCGGCACCCAGTAGGCGTCGAATGCCTCGAGCGTCGTGAGTTCGAGTTCCGTGACCCACTTGGTGGCCGAAACGTACCCAAACAGGCCGGGCACGATGACCCGCGCCGGGTAGCCATGCTCACGGGTGAGCGGCGCGTCGTTCATCCCGATCGCAATCATCGGTTCTCGCTCCGGATCCATCACCCAGGCCGTCGGCGAGCCCGCGGTCCAGCCGTCCACCGAACGGCCCACCAGCTGGGTTGCGCCCGGCCGCACGCCGGCCAGGTCCAGCACGTCGTGGAGTCGGACACCGGTCCACTTGGCGTTGCCGATGAGATCACTGCCGACCCGGTTGCTGACGCAGGCAATCGTGACGAATTGCTCGATGATCGGTAGTTGGATGAGCTGCTGGTAGGTCAGGGTGACCTCGCGGTCGACCATGCCGTGGATCCGCAGACTCCACGTGTCCCGATCGATGTTGGGTGGAATGAGGGCGGTGTCGATCCGATAGAAATCCTTCGTCGGGACGACGATCGGGGTGAGGCCCGCGATTCCGAGGTCCGCGCCGGCGGGCAGGGTCACGGTGTCCGGCGCCGGCGGCAGTACGCCCGGCTTGGTCAGGCGCTGGCGCTGGAGGAGTGTTCGCCCGATGGAGGCGGCGGCGATGGAACCCACCGCGACTGCGGCTCCCTGGATCAGGAGCGATCGACGCGACCAGTTCGGCATGCTGGCCCCGCCCTTCGAGCCGGGGGTCCTGGCCGGGAGGAGGGCGCTGAGACGGTCGAGCACGACCGCGCCCGCCACGAATTCAGCCAGGGCGTTCCCGGCGCCCAGGACGAGGACGGTGTCCGGATCCCGCAGCCCCGCCGCGAAGCCGACAAGGACGAACCCACCGATGATGCCCAGGCCGATGGTCTGACGGCTCCGAGCGACGAGCCCGACCACCGCGCCGATCGCGAGGGCGACCAGCAGGACGACGATCTCGAGGGCCAGCTTGTCCGCCGTCCCGAAGAGCGAGACCACGAGGTCCTTGGCACCAGGGGGCTGGAGGTCGATGACGACCCGGCCGACTGACAGGATGGGCGATGGAGCGCCGGCCACGAGGCCCGCCACCAGCTCCCCGGTGGCGACCGCCGCCCCGGTCGCGAGGACGCCCACGGCGGCAGCCGCCAGCCGTCCGGCCGAACCGGCGGCCACGATCTTCGACGGGCTCTTCGCGTTGCGCATTGGGTGACGGTACCCCGGCCGCGTGACGCCATGGTGACGGACGACGGCTCACCGTCCACCGCCCACGGCCGCGTCGGCAGAGAGCCTGCGGCACGTCGGCCGGGTCCGATGACTGGCTATGATGGCGCCCATGCAACCGACCGCCCGATGATTGACGTCACCCTCCAGCTGGATCTCGCACTCCGTCTGGTCATCGCCGCTGCCCTCGGGGCTGCCGTCGGTGCCGAGCGGGAGATCCATGGGCATCCGGCCGGTATTCGGACGCACATGCTCGTCGCGCTGGGCTCGGCGCTGTTCACGGTCATGTCGATCCATGGATTTGTGACGGATGGCGCTGCGACTGGCTCGATCGACCCAACCCGCATCGCTGCCCAGATCGTTTCGGGCATCGGCTTCCTTGGCGCCGGTGCCATCCTCAAGGACGGGGTGGTCATCCGCGGCCTCACGACCGCGGCCAGCCTGTGGGCCACCTCGGCCGTCGGCCTTGCCGCCGGAGCCGGCGAGCACATCCTCGCCGGGGTGGGGGCGGCCATCATCCTGACCAGTCTCTGGCCGATCAACGCCCTTGCCGAGCGCCTGCGCGGCTCGCACCTTCCGGAGCTCCAGGTTCGCCTCACGCTTGAGCACGTCGAGGCACTGGGTGACATTTCCACCATCCTGGGCAACGCCAAGATCGACATCGCGTCCCTCCAGACGCAGCGGCTCGGCAAGGACCAGTACCGGGCCGATCTGTCCCTCCGCGGCCGGACC
>JBDTQY010000153.1:0-3584 GCA_039931955.1 Chloroflexota bacterium | reverse complement strand
CTGACCTACCCCGAGATCGACGGCGTCGGCGGCAAGGGGGCCGCGCTGCGGACGATCTTCGAGATCGCGGACGCGCTCCAGGTCCAGGCGCTCGTGGTGGTCGACTCGGACCTGCGCTCGATCCTGCCCGAGTGGGTCGAGTTGCTGGCCGGGCCGATCCTCAAGGGCGGCTACGACTTCGTGACCCCCCTCTACTCGCGCTACAAGTACGACGGGACGATCACGAATACCGTCACCTACCCCCTCACCCGCGCGCTCTACGGGCACCGCATCCGGCAACCGATCGGCGGCGATTTCGGCGTCAGCGGTGACCTCGTCCGTCATTACCTCGAGGCCGGCGACTGGACGGATGACATCAGCAAGTTCGGGATCGATATCTGGATGACGACGACGGCGCTGGCCGGGGGCTATGCGATCTGCCAGACCCGGCTCGGCTCCAAGGTCCACGATCCCAAGGATCCCGGTTCGGACCTGGGCCCCATGTTCCGGCAGGTGGTCGGGACCATCCTTCGGCTCGCCGTCCTGCATGCCGATCGCTGGGAGGGCATCACCTCCAGCCACGAGGTGCCGGCGTATGGGTTCGAGCGCGTCGCCGATCCTCCGCCGCTCGACGTCAACACCATCCGACTCGTCAGCGAGTTCCAGAGCGGAGCCCTGACCCTCGCTGATACCTGGCGGGGCATGTTCGAGCCGGCCAACCTGGAGACCGTGCTGGAACTCGCGACCGAGGCCGGCCGGATGGGCGAAGCGGCAAGGACAAAGCTGGACATGGATTCGCCCGGGGCCGCAACGCCGACGACGGAACAGATGGCTGACGCCCTGGCGGGCTTCCATTTCCCCGACGATCTGTGGGCACGGATCGTGTACGACATGGTCCTCGCAGCCCGGCGCGACCCGGCCGGCGTGGATCGCATGGTCGCCTCGTTCGTGCCCGTCTACTTCGGCCGCGTCGCCAGCTTCATCATCGAGAACCGCGACCTCACCACTGATCAGGCCGAGGAGCGGGTGATGCGCCAGGCGCGCGAGTTCGAGCATCTCAAGCCATACCTCCTGGATCGCTGGACGAGCGCCGAGGAAACGGCGTGAGCCGCGAGACGTCCGGCACGCGCAGCGAGGCGTCAGCGTGACCGCCGAGGTGCCGGCGTGACCAGCGAGCCGCTTCCGTCTCGCATCCTGATCCCGGTCGCGAACCCGGCGACGGCCGAGGAGCTGATCCGGCTCGGGGCCGATCTCCTCGAGGCGCGGACCGGCGAATTGACTGCGCTGGGCATCGTGGAAGTGCCCGAAGGAATGGCTCTGTCGGAGGGCGCCACTCGGGCCCGCCACGCACGTCGACTCCTTCAGCGGGTCCTGGATTTCGCGCCCGAAGGCACGCCGATTCACCCGATCGTCCGGATCGGGCGACACGCGGCCGAGGGCATCGTGGAGGCCGCCGCCGAGCTCGAGGCGGATCTTCTCGTCTTCGGCTGGGGCGGCAAGGCACTGCTGGGAAAGGACGGGGCCGGAGGACCATTCTCGGCCACGATCGACGAGGTCATCCGCGACGCCCCATGCGACATCGCGGTCGTCAAGCAGCGAGGAACAGCGGAAGTCCGGAGGATCATCGTTCCAGTCCGCGGCGGGCCCCATGCCGAGCTGGCGATGCGGTTCGCCAACGCCATCGCCGACCGACGAGGCGCGGAATTGATCGCCCTGCATGTCGTTCCACCGGGCATCACGATCGCCGTTCGTGCGCAGGCGGAGCGAGCCCTTCAAGCATTCGTCAAGCAGCACGTCACGGTCCCGACCGAAACCGTCGTCCGTGAGGCGGCCAACGTCCGCAACGCAATCATCAAGGAAGCCGATCGCGGCGATCTCGTGGTCATGGGTGCGGCCGCTGCCCCAACCTCCGGCGACGCCTCACCGCATCTCTTCGGGGCGATGCCTGAAGCGGTGGCGACACGGGCCAAGGCGACAGTCATCGTCGTCAAGACCCGCGAGTCCATCGGTCGCCAGACCTTCGAGCAGCTGGCGTCCCATGCCGAAACACTGGCCGCCGCCGATCGGGCCGCCGAGGAGGCGCGGGCCATTCCGACCAAGGTGGATCGCTGGTTCGGCGAGTCCAACTTCCACCACAGCGAGTTCTCCGACCTGCGTCGCCTGACCCAACTCAAGGAGAAGCAGGGCCTCAGCGTCTCACTCGTCCTGCCGACCCTGAACGAGGAGGAGACCATCGGGCCGATCGTTCGACGGGCGATGCGGGACATGGTGGGAAGGATCCCGCTCCTGGATGAGATCCTGGTCATCGATTCGGCGTCGACGGACCGGACCCGCGAGATCGCCGAGGCCGAAGGCGCTCGAGTCGTCCAGCATCCCGACGTCCTGTCGCGCTACGGATCGTTCCGCGGCAAGGGCGAGGCGCTCTGGAAGTCGCTCTTCGAGACGACCGGCGACATCGTGGTCTGGGCCGACACCGATGTCCGGAACTGGCACCCACGAATGGTCTACGGAACCCTGGGGCCGCTCCTCCACGAGCCGCGCCTCCAGTACGTCAAGGGCTACTACCAGCGACCGATCGTCGAGGATGGGGTCCTCCGCGAGGGCGGCGGCGGTCGGGTCACGGAACTGGTCGCCCGGCCGCTCATCAACCTCTTCTACCCGGAGCTGTCCGGGTTCATCCAGCCGCTGGCGGGCGAATACGCCGGGCGGCGCAGCATCCTTGAGCAACTCCCCTTCTTCACCGGCTACGCGGTCGAGATCGGGCACCTCATTGATATCGCGGAGCGGGTCGGGATCGAGGGTCTCGGGCAAGTTGACCTGGACCGCCGGGTGCATCGCAACCAGGAGCTCGAGGGGCTGTCCCGGATGAGCTTCGTAATCCTCCAGGCAGTCATGAAGCGGCTGGAGGAGCGCCGCAAGGCCCGCCTCTTCGCTGAACTCGGATCCACGATGAAGCTCCCCCGATCCGGCCGCGGCCGGCTGTCCCTGGAAGTCATCGAACTGGCCGACATGGAGCGCCCGCCCATGATCCGGATCCCGGAGTACATGGAGCGCCGCAGTGGCGCCACGGCGGATGACCCCAGCGCCCAATGAGGCTGGTCGTCGCGCCCGACTCCTTCAAGGGCTCGCTCACGTCGGTTGAGGTCGCCGAGGCACTTGCGGCCGGCTGGTGCAGCGTCCGCCCGACCGACTTCATCGTGCTTGCGCCGCTCGCCGATGGTGGCGAGGGAACGCTCGAAGCGATAGCGGCCACGGGCGCCTGGACCTGGCAGGAGGTGCCCGCGACCGACCCGATCGGGCGACCCGTCATCGCGCGCTGGCTGCTCTCTGCCGACCGTGTCCGCGGCTGCGTCGAGCTGGCGTCCGCCTCGGGCCTGTCTCGCCTTGGTCTGGATGAACGCGATCCGTTTGGGGCGTCCACGCGCGGAACCGGTGAGGTCCTGCGGGCCGTCCTCGATGCCGGCGTCCGGCACGTGGTCCTGGGGATCGGCGGGAGTGCAACCTCGGACGGTGGCCGCGGGATCCTCGAGGCGCTCGGCGCCCGGGTCGCGGGCGGCGAGCGCGGCGGCGGCGGCGCGGACGGCGCGGACGGCGCGGACGGCGCG
>JBDTQY010000152.1:0-4398 GCA_039931955.1 Chloroflexota bacterium | reverse complement strand
CGCTGCCGGTCGGGGTCACCGACGCCGCGCCGCCTCGGTCGCGACCGGCGGCAACGCGGGCGACCTCTTCGTCCACGCGGCGCTCCCACCCCCGCCGCCCACGGAGGGGTGCCATCGTCATTCCGGCGCCTCGCTCCGGATCTTCCGCCAGCCCGTTCGCGTTCGTCGGATCCCGTCGGGGCCAGGCGGACCGTCCACCTCGCCGGGCGGTGCGCTGCGGTCGGCATCGGCCGGTCGGAGTTCGAATGCGTTGTAGCGGTTGGACGCCTTGCTCGCGCCGTCGCGAGCCCATGCCTCGACCGCATCCGCGGCCGCGTCAAGGAGCTCGTCCAGGCGTTGCTTCTCCTCGGGCTCGAAGGCGGACAGGACATGGTCGATGAACCCGCTGTCAGGTTCCCCGATACCGACGCGGAGCCGCGAAAATCCCTCGGTGCCCATCTCGTCGATGATCGAGCGCAGCCCGTTGTGGCCCCCCGGGCCTCCTCCCTCGCGGAAGCGAAGTTTGCCGAAGGGCAGCGAGAAGTCGTCGACGACAACCAGCATCTCGACGAGTGGTGCCCGCTCGCGTGCCAGGATCTTGCGAACGGCGACACCGGAGTCGTTCATGAACGTCATCGGCTTGGCCAGCAGGACGTCGAGTCCGCGGTAGCGGCCACCCACGATCACCGCAGCGTCCTTGTTCCGGGCACGGCCAGACCACCCGGCGCGGTCAGCCAGGCGGTCGAGGACCATCCAGCCGATGTTGTGACGGGTCTGCGCGTACTGCTGGCCCGGGTTCCCCAGGCCGATCACGATCTTCGAGGGCACGACTGGGCAGATGGTACTCGGGGATCCGGATGGTCACGCGCGGACGCCGCCAGCGGCGTGCGAGTTCAGGTCAGCGGATCGCGGAGGAGTCTGCCCTCGAGCGCCCGCATCGCCCGTTCCTCGCTGGGTTCGGCGTGATCCCAACCGCAGAGATGGAGGACGCCATGCGTCAGCAGCAGTCGAAGCTCATCCCTCGGCTCCCAGGTCAGATCCCCGGTCTGGCCACCACGACCCTCCCGGGCCTGGGCGATGGCACGCTCCACCGACACCGCGATGTCGCCGAGATGCGGCCTGGCTCGCGGAGGAAGGACGAAGGACACGGGGCGTGAGCCCAGTTCGACTGGCGCGGGGTCGGCTGGGGTGGGATGGGCTGTCTGGCCCTCGTGTGGAGGAAACGCCACCGGCGGCAGGAGGGGGAACGACAGAACGTCGGTTGGTCCCTCGTGGCCAAGATGTGCCTCGTTGAGGCCGCTGATCTCGTCATCGTCCATGAGGATGACGGTCACGGAGGCATGGTTCGGGGCACCGGCTGCCCTGAGCGCCGCCGCGACGATCAGCGCACAGGTGCGGCGCGTCAGGACCCGTGCCACCCCGGTCCGCGCCGTGATGTCGATGCGCCAACCGTCAACGACCTGCGGGCGCGTCATCCCCCGTTTGCGCGGTTAGCGTCGGGCCCCGGCCCCGATGGCTGACGGGCGGGTTTGTCGCCACCCGTGCCTTCGCCGCCGCCCGCATTGCCGCCGCCGGCCGCCGCGGCTCGCCGCGCCTCAAGCTCGACGATCTTGCTCTGGGGGTAGGCGACGCGCTGGTGGTACATGCCGAGAAGTTGCTGGACGAATGCCTCCTGGATGCTGTCCAGATCTCGGAATGTCAAGTCGCATTCGTCGAATTGACCGTCGGCCATGCGGTCCGCGATGATCCTCGAGACCATGCCGCGGATGGCCACCTCGTCGCGCGATGAGAGCGACCGCACCGATGCCTCGACGCCGTCCGCGAGCATGATGATCGCGGCCTCTCGCGACTGGGGCTTTGGTCCGGAGTGCCGAAACCGCTTGGCGTCAACGGCATCGGCGGCCTTCCGGCCGGCCTCCGTCTCCAGCCCGCCAAATGGCGCCGCCGCGGCCTCACGCGCCTTGGCGTGAAAGAAGCTGATCATGGCTGTTCCGTGGTGCTGCGGGATGAAGGCGATCAGCGCCTTCGGGAGACGGCCCTCGTAGGCGATATCGATCCCATCGGCCACGTGCGCCTTCAGCATCTGGGAGGACTCCACGGGCCCCAGGCTGTCGTGAATGTTCTCCGCGCCGGCCTGGTTCTCGATGAAGCCCATCGGGTTCGCCAGCTTGCCCAGGTCGTGGTAATAGGCCGCAACGCGAGTGAGCAGCGGGTCGGCTCCGACAGCCTCGGCCGCTCGCTCGGCGAGGTTGCCCACCATCAGCGAATGGTGATAGGTCCCGGGCGTTTCGATCAGCAGTCGTCGCAGAAGAGGCTGCGACGGGTTTGCCAATTCGAGGAGCTGGAATACGGTCAGGATTCCGAACACGTTTCCGAGCACGGCGAACGTCCCGACGGCCACGACCGCCGAACCCCCGGCACTCAATCCGGCAGCTCCGATGAGTTGGATGATGCCGGTCAGATCCCGTTCCCCGAGCAGCGAAAACGCCGTCACCACGAGTGCCTGGACGACGAAGACGACCGCCCCTGCCTGCAGGAATGTCTGCAGCCGATCTCCGCGCCGGACGCCGAGGACGCCGGCGAGGCTCCCGAGGAAGACGTAGCTCGCAAGCTCCAGGGATGGTCCATTGACGGCACCCGCGACGACGGCCAGGAGGGCCGCGAGCACGATCGCGACCTCGGCATCGAGCAGCACGGCGACCAGGATCGGGATCGCCGCGAGGGGCAGCACGAAGGGCAGGGCTGCGCGTCCGGCCGTCAACTGCAACACGAACGTGGCAAAGAGCAGGAGAAGCCCGATCAGCAGGAGCACGTTGTTGCGGTGCGAGAAGTCACGTCGGAAACGCCAGACCCAGGCTAGCAGGAGGGCCACCAGCAACGCGCTGAGGACGAACCAACCCGCGAGTTCGGCGAAATTGGTCGTGCTCCGGTCGAGGCCGATTGACGCGAGCACGGCCGCGTCTGCAATCGTCAACTTCGTCCCGCCTCGGACGAGGATCTCGCCGGGCAGGTAGGACTCCGTGATCGGCGCGACCGCCGCGGCCTGCCGATCCTGCTCCTGCTGCGTGAGGACCGCGCTGAAGGAGCTGTTCGGGACGACCAGGCGGGCGATCAACTCGGCGGCCAGCATCCGCTCGGCCTCGACCAATCCACCCGCCATCTGCTCCGACAACCTCGACCGCATCACGGCGACCTCCGTGTCACGGAGCTCGCTACGTTCGGTGCTGTCGAGGACGCGTGCGGCCTCCGCCCGGATCGGCGCCCAGCGGGTGGGCTCGAGAACCTTGAGCGCGGCGGCTGATCCGGAGAAGAGATCGGCGGACACACGTTCGAGGATCAGGCCCCGCTGGACATCGGTCGTGGCTGGATCGTAGGCCGTGTCCAGCAGCCGAACGGAGTCGGCGAACGCCTGTGCCTGGGCGGCGGCGATGGTGATCGCCCGCTCGGTCGTGAAGTCGTATTGCGGCGGGACGCTGTCGATGGCTGCCTGACGCGCCTCCTCGGTGAGAATCTCGTTCTCGTAGGTCCACGCGCGGGGCGCCAGGATATCGCTCGGAACCAGGTCACCCACCTGGAGGTCGGCGCGCTGGGGCGTGAAATCAGCGCCCAGGATCGCCGTCATCGCCACGATCAGCGCGATGGCGGCAATGGCCAGCCGGCCCCCTTCACGCCGGGTCAAGCGGACCGCGAGAGCTCCCCGGTGGGCGAGCATCGTCAGGCTCCCCGATCCTGGGCGAGCGCGGCATTGACGAGCCCGCTGAGGACTCGACCGTCGGCCCGACCCCGGGTGCGAGGAGCCAGCCAGGCCATGACCTTGCCCATGTCGCGCGGCGAGGCCGCCCCCGTCTCGGCCAAAGCCTCGGCCACCAGCGTTTCCAGTTCGGTCTCGCTGAGGGGCTGCGGCATGTACTCGACAAGGATGGCGATCTCCGCCTGTTCCTTTGCCACGAGGTCAGGTCGCCCGCCCTTTTCGAACGCATCGACGCTCTCGCGGCGAGTCTTCACTTCGCGGCCGAGGATGACCGCGACCTCGTCATCGGCGAACGACCGACGCTCCCGCTTCTCGGCGTTGTAGATGGCGTTCTCGACCATCCGCAGCGTGTCGCGGCGCAGGGCGTCACCCGACCGCATCGCGGCGGTCGTGTCTGCGCGGAGCCGATCTCTGAGCGTCACCGGTAATGGCACCTCGGGCTGGGAATGCCCTGGGCGTCGGCGGTTGGACGGATCCGGGATCATCGGCGGGTCTGGCCTCGGAGCGGGCGGTGAGCCCGGATCGATTGGCCGGCACTCGGACGGTCCCAGCCGTCCGGCCGATCAGCCCTGTGGCGTTCGGGCGTTCTTCTTGCGCTTCGCTTCCTTGCGCTTCCGCTTCACGCTGGGCTTCTCGTAGTGCTCGCGACGGCGAGCTTCAGCGAGGAT
>JBDTQY010000151.1:0-3178 GCA_039931955.1 Chloroflexota bacterium | reverse complement strand
ACTACCGCGAGTACAACGCCAACGTCCACCGCGGGATCTACGAGATCGGCGAGCGGGCAACGGCGGCTTACGAGGCGGCCCGGACGAGTGTCGCCGGGTTCATCAACGCCCCGGACCGCCACGAGGTCGTCTTCACCCGCAACGCGACCGAGGCGATCAACCTGGTCGCCTATTCATGGGGCCGGAAGAACATCGGGCGGGGCGACGTCATCGTCCTGACGGAGATGGAGCACCACGCCAACCTCGTCCCCTGGCAGCTCCTCGTCCAGGAGAAGGACGCCGATCTCGAGTTCATCCCGATCACCGATGACGGCGTCCTCCGACTCGATGTCTTCGAAGTCCTCCTGAAGCTTCGACCGAAGCTCGTTGCCTTCACCCACGTCAGCAACACCCTCGGCACGATCAATCCCGTCGCCGAGATGACGCGCCTGGCGCACGAGGCTGGTGCGCTCGTCCTGATCGACGGTGCCCAGGCGGTGCCCCACGTGCCGGTGGATGTCCAGGCGATCGACGCCGACTTCTACGTCTTCTCCGGCCACAAGATGCTCGGCCCCACCGGTTCCGGTGTCCTGTGGGGCCGCCGCGACCTCCTCGAGGCGATGCCGCCGTTCCTGTCCGGCGGGGAGATGATCCGCGAGGTCCACCTGCGCCGGTCCGATTTCAACGAGATCCCCTGGAAGTTCGAGGCGGGCACACCGGATATCGCGGCTGAGATCGGCCTTGGCGTCGCCGCGGACTACCTCGCCACCCTGGGCATGGGCCGCGTGCGCGAGCACGAACTTGAACTCCTGGAATACGCCCTGCCGGCGCTCGCCGCGGCGCACCCGGATCTCGACCTCTACGGCCCGATGGACCCCGGCATTCGGGGCGGGGTCATTGCCTTCAACATCCCGGGGATCCATCCGCATGACGTGGCCCAGGTGCTCGATCGGGTCGGCGTGGCCGTCCGGGCGGGGCATCACTGCACGATGCCACTCCACGAACGCCTCGATCTGGCGGCCACGGCCCGGGCCAGCTTCAACGTCTACACCACGCGCGCCGATGTCGACGCGCTCATTGCCGGTATCAGCGAGGTGAAGCGAGTCTTCGGGGCCTGACACAGGTCGCGCTACACTCCCAAGCGCCATGGACGATCTTTACCGCGACTACATCCTGGAGCACTATCGGCGCCCGCACAACTTCGGGACGCTGGAGTTTGCCAACGCGTCCCACGAGGGTGCCAACCCGCTGTGCGGCGATCGGATCACGCTCGAGCTCCGACTTTCGGATGGCAAGATCGCCGGCGTTGGGTTCACCGGCCGCGGCTGTGCGATCAGCCAGGCATCGGCCTCGCTGCTGACCGACGAGATCAAGGGTAAGACCGTCGTCGAAGCCACGGCCATGACCTCGAAGGACGTCCTGGACCTGCTCGGAATCGACATCTCACCGGCCCGCCTGAAGTGCGCGCTGCTGAGCCTGGACACGATGCAGCTCGCCATCGCGGATGGCTCCTCGGCGCCGGCGGCTCCAGCAGCGCCAGCCGATCCGACTGCGCCCGCCGCAGATGGCTCGGCCGAATGACCGCGAACCGCTGCGGTGGCATGCCGGGCATGGGCCGCTGCAGGTGTAGCCAGCCGGCCTGATCGCCGGCTGACCCGCGACCGCGAACCCGCGGCGCCCGTCACACTCGAACGCCAGTCGCCCCGCCCCGTCGCCTCAGAACCGACGGCCTGTCGATCCATCGGAGCCACGCTCGCCCCATGTCGAACCCCAAGACCGTCTCTGACCTCCTCCGCGAGGTTCGGGCCGACATTCCGGAAATCAGCCCCGAGGAGGTCGAGGCCCTGCGCACTTCGCAGGCGCCCCCGGCCATCGTCGATGTTCGCGATCTTGACGAGTGGGACCAGGGCCACATCCCGGGCTCGCTCCACATCGCGCGGAGCTACCTCGAGCAGGCCATCGAGTCCGAGGTTCCCGATCGCGACGCGAAGGTGGTCCTCTACTGCTCGGGCACGGTCCGCTCGTTCCTGGCCGGCCGCGCCCTGCGCGACCTCGGGTACCGCGACCTGGCAGTCATGGCCGGTGGATTCCACGGCTGGAAGAGCAAGGGCCTGCCATGGAACGTGCCAGCGGTCCTCTCGACGGCCCAGAAGCAGCGCTACAGCCGCCACCTGCTCATCCCCGAGGTGGGGTCGGAGGGACAAGCCCGCCTGCTCGCCTCGAAGGTCCTCCTGATCGGTGCCGGCGGACTGGGCAGCCCGTCGGCGCTGTACCTGGCCGCGGCCGGTGTCGGCACGATCGGGATCGTGGACTTCGATGTCGTGGATCTCAGCAACCTCCAGCGCCAGATCCTCCACACGACGGATCGAATCGGGTTCAAGAAGGTCGAGTCGGCGCGCATCGCCATCAATGCGTTGAACCCCGATGTCACGGTCATCCCGCACGAGGAGATGATCGTCGGCGACAACGTAGAACGGATCATCGCCGGCTACGACCTGATCCTCGACGGCACGGACACCTTCGAGACGCGCTACCTCCTCAACGATGCCGCGGTCGCCGCCGGGATCCCGGTCGTCCACGCCTCGGTCTTCCGGTTCGAAGGGCAGCTGACCAGCTTCGTCCCGTATCAGGGCCCGTGCTATCGATGCCTCTACCCGACCCCACCGCCGCCCGAGCTTGCCCCGGGCTGCTCGGTGGCCGGCGTCCTCGGCGTGGTGCCCGGGATCATGGGCATGCTCCAGGCCAACGAGGCGATCAAGCTGCTGCTGGGGATCGGGACGTCGCTGGCCGGACGCCTGTTGCTGTTCGATGCGCTCGAGAGCGAGTTCACTGAGCTGACCCTGCGCCGCGATCCGGCCTGCCCGACCTGCTCCGATGCTGCCCGCGAGGCCCGCGAGCGCGGCGAAGCACCCGTTCTGGCGACATTCCCTACCGACGCCCCGTTCGTTCTCGGCGGTGCCGGGTTCGGCGGCACACCCACCACGAAGCCAGAGGCATCTGTATGAGCACCGTTTTCATTCCCACCGTGCTGCGGCCCTCGGTCGGCGGGGCAAAATCCCTTCAACTCGATGGCGCGACCGTCGGTGAGTTGGTGACCGCGCTCCTCGAGCGACATCCCGGGCTGGGGGGCCAGCTCCTGACCCTGGAGGGCGAGCTCAACCGCTTCGTCAATGTCTACGTCAACGGTCAGGACGTCCGA
>JBDTQY010000150.1:0-8950 GCA_039931955.1 Chloroflexota bacterium | reverse complement strand
CGTGGAGAAGGGCACGATCCCGGCATCCAGCCACGGATTGCCAACGTCCTTGATCCGTTCCACGGGTGCGCCGCAGCCGGGACAGGCGATCTGGACCGCGTCGATGTACGGCCGATGCGGCGTGTGCCCCTCGAACGCGTCCCAGCCCGCAACAGCTTTCTCGCGCAGTTCCTCGCGTCCCCCGACGACAGTGAACGTCCCGCACGAGGCGCAGTCGTAGATCGGCAGCGCCAGGCCGTAGTAGCGCTTCTTGCTGATCATCCAGTCGTGCATGTTCAGGAGCCAGTCCAGCTCACGTTCATAGCCGAAGGATGGGATCCATCGAATCGCGTCGACCACCTCCATGATCTGGTAGCGAAGGCTCCGGTCCACCTGCTCCGGGGTCAGGGTCTCGCGTGGCTGGTCGTAGACCTCGCCCATGCTGATGTACCACTCATCCACGAGCCGGAAGACGAGTGCGGTGCCGCAGCGCCAGCAGTGTGGATACCGGTGACGGATCGTCTCGAGACGCTGGAAGCGCCCTGCGTGCCGAAGGTGCTCGACGATCGGCTCCGTGACATCCCGCACATCGCGGCCGCTGAACGAGCCGAAGCCGTCGATGAAGATGCCCGACTCATCGAGTGGCGCGATCACCGGCAGGCCGAGGGACTTCCCCAGGGCATAGTCTTCGGCGCCGCAGCCCGGCGCGATGTGGACGATGCCGGTCCCCTCCTCCTCCCCCACTTCGGTCCAGCCGACCACGCGATGGTGATAGGGCTGCGTGGCGTCGTCGCGCGTACCTGTGGCGAACGCGGCCTGAACCGCGGCGAGGTCGTCGAATGGGCCTTCGTACCGCCACCCGACGAGGTCGGCACCGAGCCGCTCCTCGAGCACCTCGAAAGGCCCCTCGAGCGTCGTCTTCAGCGCCGTCTTGCCCAGCCAGAAGACGTCATCGCCCTGGCGGACCCGCACGTAGGTCAGGGCTTCCCCGACTGCAGCTGCCACGTTCGAGGTAAGGGTCCATGGGGTCGTCGTCCAGACGAGGAGGGCTTCGCCCGGGCGGTCCGTGAGCGGGAACCGAACCGTCAGGCCAGGGTCATCGCGATCCTGGTAGCCCTCTGTCATCTCGTGCTGGCTGATCCCGGTACCGCAGCGGGCGCACCACGGCATGGTGTCGTGGCCCTTGTAGATCCAGCCCCGCCGGTGGCACTCGGCAAGGAACCCCCAGATCAGGTCGTTGTTCTCGTTGCTGAACGTGAAGTAGCTGCCCCCGAGGTCGGGCATCCCGAGCCGCCCCACGATCATCTCGACCGTATCGGTCACCGGGCCTTGCGGGCCCTGGACGGTCACGATCTGGGTCGGGTCGGCGGCCAGAAGATCCCGCAGTCGGCGCAGTTCGTCGGGATCGTTCCAGTCCATCCAGTACCCGAGGCGGATCGACTGCTCCGTCTGCCGCGCTGCAAACGTCAGGACACGCTGCTTGCAGAGACTGACGAACTCGGCGATGCCGTACGACTCGATGTCGCGTTTCGACGTGAACCCGAGGTCTCGCTCGACGTTGACCTCGACCCACAGGCCCTGGCAGTCGAATCCGTTCTGCCATCGCTGCGACTCGCCGAGCATGGCGTGAAAACGCTGGAATACGTCCTTGTAGGTCCTACCCCAGGCGTGGTGCACGCCCATCGGATTGTTGGCGGTGATCGGTCCGTCGAGGAAGCTCCAGTGCGGCCCGCCTGCGTTCTGCGCCTGCAACCTGGCGAACGTGCCGCGCTCCCGCCAGAAGGCGAGCGTCTCGTGCTCCATGGGCACGAGATCGGGGCGCGTCTGGACGGGTCGGAACATCTGGCCTCGCGAGTGACTGGATCGCCGCCTGAAACGGCCACTCCCGGCCGATCCAGCCCGGGCGCGGTGGATCTCGGGTCCGAGTATCCTACCCGCGATGCAGACCGCGCACGAGATGCGTCCGCGCCGACGCTCGGCCTTCGTCGCGGCAGTCCTCTCGCTCCTCTTTCCAGGCCTCGGCCATGCGTATCTCGGCGCCGGTCGACGGGCGCTCGGGTTCGCGGCGCCGCCGATCCTCGTCGGTGCTCTGCTGGCCGGAATCGCCGTCCGCCTCGACCTGTTCCAGCTGGCCGGTCTGGCGATCCAGGAATGGTTCATCGCCGGCCTGTTCGTGATCAATCTGGTTGCCCTCGCTTACCGGGCCGCGGCCATCGTGGACGCCTGGCGGATCGCCCGGTGGATCCGCGACGCGAGTCAGCGGCAGGATCTCGTCGGTTCCGGATTCGAGCGTCGGGACCCAGTGCGCGGCGGTCCGGGCCGGAGCGCCTCGACTGCCGGGCTGGCGGCCGTCCTGGTGGTCATGGCAACGCTCCACGTCGCGGTGGCCCGCTATGACCTGCTCCTCGCTGGGACCACCGCCTGCGTCTTCGATCCGGGGGCGTCGGGCTGCAGCGCCACGGCCACGCCGTCCCCTGATCCATCAGCCGACCCGACCGAGTCAGGGACGCCAGAGCCGAGCGCCGTGGGCACACCGGTCCCGTCGGTCAACATTCCACCGTGGAACGGCACGGATCGGCTCAACATCCTGCTGATCGGCGCCGACGAGCAAGGTGGCGGCCACAACACGGACACCATGATCACGGTCTCGATCGATCCGTCGACCAACCAGGTGGCCATGTTCCAGTTGCCTCGCGACACGGTGGATGTCCCGATCCCGCCCGGTCCCGCCCGGAAGGCCTACGGCTCCGTCTACCCCGGCAAGATCAACGCCTGGTTCGCTGCCGTCCGCAACCGGGCTGACTTCTACCCCGGGACGAATGCCACCCGCGGGTACACGGGCCTGAAAGCCATCCTCGGCGAGCTGTACGACATCGAGATCAAGTACTACGTCGAGGTGAACTTCGACGGCTTCCGCCAGATCGTGGACGCGCTCGGCGGCGTCACCATCAACGTCCAGGTTCCGGTCGTCGATGACCACTATCCCGCCGCGGCCGGAGGACTCCAGCGCGTCTACATCCCATCCGGCATGCAGTACATGTCGGGCGCCGAGGCCCTGGTGTACGCCCGCTCGAGGCACGGCTCAAGCGACTTCGACCGCGGTGCCCGCCAGCAGCGTGTCCTGCTTTCGCTTCGGCAGCAGACCGATATCGCCCGGATCCTGCCGCATCTGGACGAGCTGGCGGCGGCGGTCTCGTCGTCGCTCCGGACCGACATCCCTCGGGACCTCTTTCCGCAACTCCTCGGCCTCGCGGACAGGATCACGTCGCGCAGTGTTCGCTCCTACATCTTCACACCGCCGTTCTACCAGACAGAGTTCAAGACCAGTCCGCGTGGCTACATCATCGTTCCGAAGGTCGACCAGATCCGGGCGGCCATCCGCAATGCCTTCAAGGCTACGGCGGACCCCAGTCAGCGCGACGCACTCACCGCCGAGGAGGCGACGGTCTACATCCTCAACGGGTCCGGCAAGACGGGACAGGCGAGCCGCATCGCGGACTACCTCGAATTCCTCGGCATTGCCGCATCTGCTCCCGGCCAGAGACCGGACGTGAGCGGACTCGCAGGCACGACGATCCGCGCCTACAACGGCGCGGAACTGGCGATGCCAAAGACGACTGCGGCGCTCGAGGGCCTGTTCGGCGTGACGGTCGAACTCGTGAGCGACCCTGCGGCGACCGCAGACATCGTGGTCATCACGGGGAAGGACACGCCGAGCCTGACCCCGCCACCGATCCCCTGAACTGCCCGGGGCGGGGACCCCGTAGCGCGGAACACCGGGCTCCTGAGTCAGACCTTCTCGGTGACCTTGTACTCGAGGTATCGGCCGGTCATGAGGCGCGTCTGGGCGTCGAGTGCGGGGAGGTTCGAGAAGATGAGGCCCACGACCGGCAGGAGCAGCCACTGGACCCTGCTGACGATGTTGCGGAGCACACCCCAGCTCTCCGGGCGAGGCGGGGCGATGCGTTCCTCGACGTACATCAGGACCACGAGGCAGGCGAACGCTCCCGTGAGCAACCACGAGGCATAGAGGGGCAGGTTCTGGCCAAGCGTCGTCTCCGCGAACGATGGGTTCAGGACCAGCGGCAGGTTCGAGCCGAAGATGATGACGAACGGCGCGATCGCCCAGTTCAGGTGATCCAGCCAGAGTTCCAGGAGACGGCGGATGCGCACCGATCGGGGAATTTCCGAGTGGGCGAACGCATTCCGGATGAAGTACGGAATGTCGGTGACGCCCCAGGCCCAGCGCCGGATCTGCGTGTACTGCTCCACGAGCGACCGCGGGTACGACCGCGCCCGGACGGCGTCGCCGTAGATTGGCATGAACAACGGGATCGCACGGAACTCCCCGCTGTAGCGGAAGAAGGACTTCCAGTAGAAGCGGCTGTCCTCCGGGATCGCATCCGTCGCCCAGTAGTCCACTTCGTGGATGGTCTGGAGGCTGACCGAGTAGGACGAGAAACTGATCAGTTTCTCCGGGGTCAGGGACCGTCCCATCTGAACGTGCGTCGCGCCGATGGCCACCAGTCGCACCGCCAGTGGCGTCTCCCACATGTTGTTGTGGAACATCGGGATGGGCTGATACAGGCGCCGGAAGCGGTCGACGTCGGTCAGGAACGTCCAGCTCAGGTATCCGAAGTAGCCCGGATGGACCCGGTAGTCGGAGTCGAGATCGGTGACGACGACTTCGCGTGGATCGAAACCCCGGGACACGAGTTCGCGGTACAGCCATCGGCCCCCATAGGCCATGGCGCTGCTCTTGCCGACGACGATCCCGGGCTCCAGCGGGTCGAGGATATGGAAGAAGTGGAGGAACCGATCCTCGAACGCTGCCCGGAGCCGGGCAACGTTCTCGCGTCCGGTGGCGTCGGTTTCGCGGGTGATGATCGCGATCATCCGGCGGCTCGTGGGCCAGTCGGCCTCGGCCAGTGCGCGGACCGTTTCGTGCAGCTTTTCGTATGGCTCGGTGTGGGTCGGGATCAGCGCGACGTGCCAGAGCCGATCGGGATCCTGAATCGGATCGCCTCGTCGGGCGAGGAGCCGTAGCAACTCCTTCCGCTCATCCCGCAGGCGCTGCAGGTCGCGCCTGCCCCCGTGGGCGGCGGGGCGATTCCCGGCGGCCTCGAGTTGCTGAACACGCATCGCGACCATCGGGAGGCGGGCTTCGATGTCGGCGATTCGACCCGCCACGTCGCGTAGTGCAAAGGTCCGCGTCCGCCAATCCTGCAACGCAACCCCGCGAAGGAACCCGTAGGCGGCTGCCACACCGCCCGTGAGCATGACCGCCCGGTACAGCCAGTAGACGTCGAAACTCAGGACGAACCACGCTACCAGCTCCGGCCAACGGAACGACAGGATGAGCCCGGTCAGCAGGATGCCCCAGGTGATGGTCCCGGGCACGATCTCCAGGAGGCGCTGGATGCGGCGTCCGCGATCGACGACCGGGACTTCTGCGATCGGCGCGGCCGCCAGAGATGAGTCGAGGGCCGCAGCGCCGCGCTCAGGCAACGACTGCTCGGCTACTTCAACCACCAATGGGGATCGGGGTCACCCAGTGCGCGAGGGCTGGCGTCCGTCCCCGCACGGCGTCAAAATACGCCTCGCGGATCCGGGTCGTGATCGGGCCGACCTCGCCGGATCCGATGGAGCGATGATCGAGCTCAATGACGGCGGATACCTGAACGCCCGTGCCGCACAGGAACATCTCGTCGGCAACGTAGATCTCCGATCGATCGATGGACCGAACCTCGACGGGCAGATCCAGGATCGTCGCGAGCTCCAGGATCGCCCGCCGGGTGACGCCCTCCAGGATGTCGTCGCTGACCGGCGGCGTCAGAAGGACGCCGTCGCGGACGACGAACATGTTTGCGGCCGAGGCTTCCGACGCGTGACCGTCCGGCGTCAGGACGAGCGCCTCGTCAAAGCCGTTCAGTTCGGCTTCGGTCTTCTGGAAAGCCATGTTGACGTATCCGCCGACGATCTTGCCGCGAGCTGGGAGAGCGTCATCGGCGTTTCGCCGCCAGGAAGACGTCATGAGCCGGATGCCCTTGTCGATATCGAGGTAGTTCCCGAACGGCACAGCCAGGATGACGAGATCGTGATCCAGATGATGGAGTCGAACGCCGATCGATCGCGAGGACTTGTAGAAACACGGTCGGAGGTAGATGTCCTCCCGCAGTTCGTTCCGCGACGCGGTCTCAACGACCAGCCCGACCAACTCCTCGGTGGTCGGCAGGCCGGTCATGAACAAGATCCCCGCGTTGCGGCGAATGCGCTCCATGTGCTCCGGCAGGAAGAGGCCAAAGAGCGTCTTCCGCTCGGGGTTCCAGTAGGCTCGGATCCCCTCGAACACGGCCGTGCCGTACATGAAGGCGTGGGTCATGACGCCGACTCTTGCGTCTCGTTGGGGCACGAATGCGCCCTGGAAGTAGCAGATGAGGTCCTCCAGGCTCGGCGCCGGCGCCGGCGCCTCCTTGTTCTGGGTCAACATGCGAAGCGACTCCCGGTGGATCGCGGCGGCGGCCGCGTGGATCTCGACGGCGTGAGCCCGAGTATACCCGCCGACCTCGGCCAGCCGACCCGGCCAGTCGGATCAGCCGGGGGCGATGATGGCCGCAATGACGATCGCGAGGTACGCCAGGTAGAAGACCCCGCCGATGAGGAGGCTGCGACCGGTCAGCGTCCCGCGCCTGAGCATTGGAATGAAGATCGCCCCCATCGACAGGAAGGCGATGCCGGCCGAGGCAAAGGCGACATAGGAGCCCGGGGCGATCACCCAGCTCGCCGGCGCAAACAGGAGAGCGACAACGGTCGGCAGGCTGGCCTGGAAGACCATGGCCCCGGTGATGTTGCCCATGGCCAGCGTGTCCTTCCCCTGACGGACCCACAGGATTGAGTTGAACTTCTCGGGAAGCTCGGTCGCGATCGGCGCCACGATCAGGGCGAGGAGGACCTCTGACACTCCCAGCGCGCTTGCGAAGTGCTCCACGGCGCCGACGAAGGCGATGGCGCCGACGATGATGAAAGCGAGGGCCACGACCACCTGCAGGTTGACGACGCGCAGTCGGGGCGGACCAGGTTCCCGTCGTGCCCGTGGATCGAGGCCGCCGAAGCGCAGTGGGGCCAACTCCTCGAGGTTCTCATCAGGGTCACCCTCGAAGTGCCGCTTCACATAGAGGGCGTAGATCAGGACCAGCACTCCAGCCACGACCCACTTCGGCCAGCTTGGCTCGACGGGGAGGAATGCCGCACCGATCGCCACGGCATAGGCGACGACGAAGACGCGAATATCAAGGGCGAGGATTCGCACATCAACCGGCATCACGTCGCCAGCCGGTCGCTTTCGGGCCTGCCACACCACGGCAGCGCCAGTCACGAACATGGCGAGCGTCGCGAGCATGAACGGTGCACCGAGGATCGCACCGACACCGATCCCCTCGGTCGCGTGACCGTCGGCGAAGGCGATGGCGATGACCGGAATCATCGTTTCCGGGAGTGCCGTCCCGACGGCGGCGAGGACGGATCCGACCGCACCTTCCGACAGCCCGAGCTTTCGCCCGAACCACTCGATCCCGTTGGTGAAGAGCTCGGCGCCGGCGAGGATCAACAGGAACGATGCGATCAGAATCAGGATATCCATGCTCACCCTCCCTGCGCGCCGACGATGATGCCCGCCCCGACCACCGCCAGAACGAGTACGGCAATCACCGCCATTCGGCGATCGCCAAGGCGAGCGTACCCGACCGCGGAGACGACGACGCGCGCCGTGGGGGTCAGAAGGACCACAAGCAGACCGAGCCACAGGAATCCCGCCGGCTCGAGCGTCCCGAGATCGTCCGCGATCTGCCCGATCGCGAGTGACGGCGCCGGGTCGAGCGGCGAAGCTCCGGCACGCAGCAGGAGGAGCACGCCGAGGGCTATCAATCCGACGGCGGCGTGCGTTCCAACACGAAGGAGTCGCGCCACGATTCCGTCGAGGTCGGCGCTGCCCAGTGACCCTCCGCTGATCTCAGGACGGCTCACGCCGCACCGCTCGCACGCCGAAGCATCTCCACGGCGGTGTAGAGGAGGACCGCGGTGAAGATCCAGCGCAGGAGCCGGAGGTCCACGCGCGGCGCAATCCGCGATCCGATCGACGCACCGACGAAGACCCCCAGCGCCATCGGCGCTGTCGCGTAGGGGTTGATCTCTCCCCGGATCAGGTAGATCCAGGCACTCGTCGAGGCAGTGATGCCGATCATCAGGTTGCTCGTGGCGGTGGCGACCCGGAGCGGGGCGCCCATGACCACGTGAAGCACGGGCACCTTGATCAGGCCCCCGCCGATACCGAAGAGGGCCGACGCGATCCCGGCGCCGACGCTTCCCGCGACCGCCGGACCGAGGCGGCGGACCGTGTAGTCGGGCCCACCGAGGCTCTCGACGAAACTGCGTCGCGTTCCTGAGTCAGGAGCGGACGCGTGCGCAGGCTGGCCGAATCGAGCGGCTGGAGGCGCTGCGGATCCACCGTGACGAGGAACGGCTGCTGATGTCTGTCGTGGCCGGATCATCGTGAACGCCACATACCCGAGGAGGAGGGCGAACAAGCCGGCCAGGGTCCGCTCATCCAGCAGGAATGCCACCAAGCCCCCGGCGAGTGCGCCGAGCGCGGTGAAGAGTTCCAGCGTCATCCCGAGGCGGAGATTCGCGGCCCGGCGCTCCAGGAAGACCCCGGCCGAGGCGCTGCTGGTGACGATAACCAGGACCAGCGACACGCCAACCGCCTCACGCAGGGGCAGTCCGAAGCCGAGAGTGAGCAGCGGGACCGCCAGGAGGCCGCCACCCAGGCCGAGAAGGGATCCGAACAGGCCGACGCCAACCCCGCCGGCCAGCATCGCGATTGCTATCCCCACGGCTGACCCGCGGCGATCACTGGCGTGGTGCCTCGGGTCAGGGCCGAAGGTGCTGCGGCGCGTACGGGAGAAGCGCCACGATC
>JBDTQY010000149.1:0-3452 GCA_039931955.1 Chloroflexota bacterium | reverse complement strand
GGCATTGATCCTGCTGTCGATGGCTGGCTTCGCGACCTACCTGGTCCTCCCCGTGGCGCCGCCGTGGTGGGCGGCGGAGCACGGCCTCATTCCCGGTCCGGATGGCGCCCCCGCGATCACGTACCTCAAGGCCCAGGGCTTCGGCGACCTTGCTCGCCTTTTCGGATTCGAAGGGCGGTACCTGTACAGCTACGCGATCTACGAGGTGAACCCGAACCAGGTGGCGGCTTTCCCATCGCTGCACGCCGGCTATCCATTCCTGGCCTTCCTCTTCGCTCGTCGGGCGTTTGGGCGGCCCGGCTGGCTGATGCTCGCCTACGCTGCCTGCGTCTGGTTTGCCATCGTCTACCTCGCCGATCACTACGTCGTGGACCTCCTCGGGGGGATCGCCTATGCGTCGGCGGCCTACGTCGCCATCGTCCACGCGCCGGGCTGGTTCCGGCGGGTAGTCGATCGGGCTGCCGACACGGAGTCAGGCGCGGTAGCAACCCAGCCCGCGGACGGATCGACGGCATCGGCCATGCGAAACGGCGAGGCCCGGGCGATTGCACGCCTCACGGGCCGCGTGCGCTGGAGCCTCGTGGGCCAGGGGCTCGGCATCGCGCTGATCGGCGCGATCGGTGTGGTCGGCGTCGCAAAGGGCGGTTGGCTGGGCGGGGCCGACTCGCCGGCGCTGCTGCTGCCCTGGGCAATCACGATCGGCGGCATCTGGCGTGCCGCACTGGGCGCGACCTCGCGCTGATGCGGGTACTCCTCCAGCGCGTCTCGAGGGCGGAAGTTCGTGTCGACGGTGAGCCAATCAGCGAGATCGCGCGTGGGCTGCTGATCTTCGTCGGCGTGGGTCATGGCGATAACGACGCATCGGTCGATGCAATGGCTCGGCGGATTGTCGAACTCCGGATCTTCCGGGACAGCGACGGTAAGACGAACCGCTCGATTCTGGATGCTGGCGGCGGCGCACTGGTGGTCAGCCAGTTCACCCTCTACGCGGACAGTTCGCGCGGGCGACGGCCGGGCTTCACCGATGCTGCTCCACCCGCGCTGGCGGATCGCCTTTACCAGCGACTTGCGACGCGGATTGGCGAAGCCGGGGTACGTCCGGTGCGTATGGGCGCGTTCGGGGCCGAGATGGCCGTCGAGTTGGTCAACGACGGGCCGTTCACCCTGTGGCTAGATTCGGCGCTCCGACGGACCGGGTAACGGGCAGACACAGAACGACCGGCCGCACGGCGACCGGTCGAGCAGGAGTACCGGAGATTACGTTCGGCGGGCCACCGAGGCTCGCGAGGCAGGATCCCTAGCGGGCGTTCTTCGTCAGTGTTCGACGACAACGAGTACAGGCCAGCGACTTCTTCGTCGTCCCGCCCTCAGTGATAGAAAGTGGCTGGAGATTAGGCTGGTAGCGGCGGTGGGCACGAACGCGGTTCATCCCCGACGACTGGGGGTTGAAGCCGCCCATCGATACCTTTCCGCAGATCGCGCAGGAGCGGGCCATGGTGTCCTCGAGTGGGATTCGTCATCAGGCCGGGCTGGTGGAGCCCGAGCGGGGCGGTATGATAGCACGCACCCAGAGCGACTCTGCCGACCGGTACGCTCCGCTCATGAGGACCCCTTCCATTGCCCGCTGAAGACATTCCCGGACGAGCCTTGGTCGCCCGCCGCGCAGCGGCGGATGTGGTCCGGGCGGCCGTGCTCGGCTCCTATGGGGTAACGCGCATTGAGGCTGGACTGTTCGAGCGCCTCCGGGCGGTCATGGTCGGCAGGATCCCCGGCATCCAGATCTCGTTCGCTGATGGCCAACTTGCGATCGGGCTGCGTCTCCGTGTCCGTGCCGGCCTGCCAGTCGCCGAGGTTGCGCGGCAGGTCGACTCGGCGGTTCGATATCGCATCCGTCGCTCGTTTGCACGGGAAGTCGATGAACTTCGGATCAGGATCGGTGGACTGGACACCCACCCCGGGGCAACGCCACCGGGACGACAGGCGAAGGGCCAGACCGGAAATTCGGATCTCGCAGATAGCGGCACGGACGTCGCCTGATGGCCCGCCGCGCATGCGACGGGCGGGGACTTCTTGGCGCATTTCGGGCCGCTGTTGCGAACCTGGAAGTGCATGTTGATGAGATCAACGCGCTGAATGTCTTTCCGGTGCCGGACGGGGACACCGGCTCGAACATGCTGGCCACGGTCCAGGCTGCGCTGGCCGAGGCCGAGGGGGTCGGTGAAGGGGGAACGGCGGAGCGGATCGCGTCAGCTGCCGCCTTCGGCGCCCTGATGGGGGCACGAGGCAATTCCGGCGTCATCACCAGCCAGATCCTCCGGGGGCTGTCCGAGGGACTTGAGGGCAAGCGGCGCTTCAATGCCCTCGATCTCGCAAATGCCCTCAGTCTCGGGACCAAGGCCGCCTACGGAGCGGTGGCGAAACCCGTCGAAGGAACCATTCTGACCGTGATCCGTGAGGCGTCGGTGGATGCCGTCCGGGCTGCTGAGCGTGATAACGACCTCGAGGTCGTCCTGACGGCAACACTCGACGGAGCCGAGCGGTCGGTGGCGAAGACGCCGTCGCTCCTGCCGATTCTCCGCGAAGCCGGCGTCGTCGACTCAGGTGGACAGGGCCTCTACCGCCTGATGCAGGGCTCGCTGCTCTTCCTCACCGGACAGGCAATGAGTGCACCACGATCGGTCACATCAGGGGCGGTCAAGCCGTCCGTGCTGGTGGCCCACGCCGACGAGGGATTTGGCTACGAGACGATGTACCTGCTCCAGGCACACCCCGGCGCCAGCCTGGATGTGGACGCGATTCGCGACCACCTGGAGTCGATCGGGGAATCGGTGCTGGTCGCTGGCGACACCCGCGCGCTGAAGATCCACGTCCACAACGACCGCCCCGACCTGGTCATCTCGGCCGGTCTCGAACGGGGCGCGATGTCGCGCATCAGCGTCGAGAACCTGGACAATCAGGCTCGCGACCTCC
Source organism: Chloroflexota bacterium (assembly GCA_039931955.1). Classification (GTDB taxonomy): domain Bacteria; phylum Chloroflexota; class Limnocylindria; order Limnocylindrales; family CSP1-4; genus UBA5189. Next base: position 482 of record JBDTQY010000149.1, on the reverse strand, counting down.
GCGAGACGCGCGCCGCGGCGTTCACCGGCTCGGGCCCGGAGGGAGTCGAAGCGAAAAATGGGACGGCGTCGCCTGACCGCGCAACCAGTGCTCGCTCGGGATCGACTTCTGGCGTGGCAGCCGGCCTCGCCGCTGGAGTCGCCGCCTCCGGCCCCGTTGCAGGCGCCGGCGAGGCCACGGTGGAACTGCCGCTCGCGGTCGTCGCCGTCGCCGCCGGTGATGGCCTGGCCGCGATCTTTCGCGACTTCGGGGTGAGCCGCGTCGTCGTTGGCGGCCAAAGCGCCAATCCGAGCACCGGCGAACTCCTCGAGGCCATCGCCGGACTGGCCGCTCGGGAGATCCTTGTCCTGCCGAATAACCCGAACGTGGTGATGGCCGCTCGACAGGTTGCCGCGATGGCGGATCGCCCCGTGTCGGTGGTGGCGACGCGCAACGCCGCGGAGGGCTTCGCGGCCCTATTGGCGCTCGACCCCACCCAGAAC
>JBDTQY010000148.1:0-9685 GCA_039931955.1 Chloroflexota bacterium | reverse complement strand
TCTGGGCGGGCAGGCGCCGGATATCACGCTCGGGCCCGAAGATCTCGCCCAGGATCGCCGCCTTCGCCGTCCCGTGGACGACAACGATGGGCCGTCGAGCGGCAGATAGCAGCCCCGGGTGCAGCGTCACGCGCTCGACATGTGGCGCAATGTGCATGGGTCGCGGCACCGCCTGAACCCAGGCAGGATCGTCCCAGGTCGCGGAGTTCGGAAAGACCGAGAAGACGTGGCCGTCCGATCCGACCCCGACCAGTGCGACATCGAGGATCGGAAAGCCCGCCGCATCAAGACTGAGATCGGCCGCCCGCAGCGCTTCGGCATACCGGGCCGCAACCCAGGCAGGGCCCTCGCCCGCGCCCAGTGCATCACCGATCGGCATCACGTGAACCTGCTCGACGGGGACCGGGACGTCGCGAAGGAGGACATCCCAGCAGGCCAGCGCGTTGGACAGAATGTCGTCCGGCGGCACCCAGCGCTCGTCGCTCCACCACAGGTGGACTCGGTCCCACGGGACGGTGCCTCGCAGCGCTTCATCCGCGAGGTGCTCGTAGATTCGGCCTGGCGTTGAGCCACCGGTCGTGATCCAGTGGGCGATCCCGCGGGCCTGGACAGCCGAAGCCAGGTCGGCCCCGATTCGGACGGCAGCCGCGTGGGAGACATCGGCCGGGTTTGCCGAGACGACGATCTCCGGCTCCGTCACCCGTGACCAACCAGCCGGGCCGCCGCCCGAAGCGAGGCAATGGCCACGGGGTCCTGGCCGGCTGACTCGATGATTTCCGCGAGGAGTTCCACTTCGGCTCGCCGCGGCGCCATGAACCTGCGCTCAGGCATGCTGCGACCATCCATCCGCGAGCGGACGATGACCGCTTCTGCCTCGGCCGAGATAACGACCTCGAGCGTCCCGCCGCGACGCTCTGCGGTGAGCTCGACCGTCAGCGTCGTCCCGGGCGGCGTCTGCGAGGCGACGGGCTCCAGCCGCACGGCGACGTGGCGCCGCCCCGAGCGGAGGCTGCCAACCAGCACTGAGCCAAGACCGGGCCCGCCCGAATCTCGGCCGACGTTCTCCGTCGTGAGCGCGTTGGTGACGCTCATGTCGAGTCGCGATGCCAGCCAGCCGACGTGATAGAGCGGCTTGATGATGTTCGTGCCACCGTCACCGGCATCGTCGTGGGCCGCGTAGGTAACGGCGATCCGGGTGATCCCATGCACGAACGGGCGCAGGTCGGGCAGGTCGAAACAGGAGGCGATCGCTTCGCGCCAGCGGGTCTGACGGAGCATCGCGAAGTCCGATACCGCCAGATGCCCGCCACCGAGGTCGTGGTTGTCAACGAGGGCCGCGAGCGCTCGCAGGCGAGCCACCCCATCGCCGGACCAGGTCGAGCCATCCACCACCAGCCGATCTGCCATTTCCAGCAGGTCAAGCGCCTGGCGGGAAACCAGTGGCGGGTCTCCGGGCCACCACAACGTCACGGGCAGGTCGTGCACCAGCAGGGGCGCCACGATTGCGGCGACGTGCTGGCCCGCTTCGCCGCCGGCGACGAGATCGATGAACTCCGCACAAGTCTCGGGCGCGGTCTCGCGGGGCAGGATGCAGTGCGCCCGGACATGGGCGTCCATCCAGGAGGGTCCGTCCGGATCGGCACTCGAGACGATCAGCGTGCGCGACGGGTGACGGCCGGCCAGCATGCGGATGACCGCTGATGCGCGTTCGCCGAGCTCGGGCTGTCGGGCGATGACGACGAGGTTCAGGACGCTGGTCCTGGCCGAGATCCGGCGTTCGGGATGACCCAGCTCGCCTTCCGTCGTGAGCTGCGTGCTGTTCCAGATCCTGGCCAGCTCGGCTTCAATCCCGTCGAGCGAATCCGTGTGGGACGACCAGCGGAGGACCGGCTGCCCGACGACAGCGGGTGCGTTCAGGATCGGCGCATCCATGGCAGCCCTCAGATCCGCCGCCAGCGGCGACCATCCCGTTCGATGAGACCGTCGGCCGCATCCGGCCCCCAGGTCCCAGCCGCGTAGTTGGGGAAGTCCGGTTCCGCCCCATCGACCCACGACTCGACGATGGGGGTGGCGATGGACCACGCCTCCTCGACCTCATCTGCTCGAGTGAACAGCGAGGCGTCACCGAGCATCGCGTCCAGGAGGAGCGTCTCGTAGGCATCCGGGGAGTCGACGGCGAACGCGGAGCCGTACGTGAAGTCCATCGTCACGGTCCGGATATCGAGACCCAGCCCCGGGACCTTGGAACCGAACCGGAGCAGGATGCCCTCGTCCGGCTGAATCCGGATGGCCAGCAAGTTGGGTTCCGGGTCCACGGCGGCGTCCGCGAAGAGACGATGCGGAACGCCCTTGAACTGGATCGCGATCTCGGTCGCTCGCTTGGGGAGGCGCTTGCCGGCCCGTAGGTAGAACGGAACGCCCGACCAGCGCCAGTCATCGATTTGAAGCCGGGCAGCGAGGAATGTCTCGGTTTCCGATTGCGGATCGACCTCGTCCTCCTCGCGGAACCCCTTCACGGGCTGGGCCGCCACCCAACCCTTCCCGTACTGGCCGCGAACCACGTCGCGGGCCACATCGGCCGGCGTGAGGTTCGGGATGGCGCGCAGGACCTTGAGCTTTTCATCCCGGAGCGCGTCAGCCTCGAACGTCGCCGGAGGCTCCATGGCTACCAGCGACAGCAGCTGGAGCAGGTGATTCTGGACGACATCGCGTGTCGCTCCGGTCTCCTCGTAGAAGGCACCGCGCTCCTCGACGCCGATGGACTCGGCCATCGTGATCTGCACGTGATCCACGTAGCGTCGGTTCCAGAGTGGCTCGAAAATGCCATTGCCAAACCGGAAGACCATCAGGTTCCGCACAGTTTCCTTGCCCAGGTAATGGTCGATCCGGTAGACCTGCGACTCGCGAAAGACGCGACCCACTTCGCGGTTGAGTCGCTTAGCCGAATCGAGGTCCCGCCCGAACGGCTTCTCGATGACGATCCGCCGCCAACCACCGCCGGCGATCTCATGGTCCAGGCCCGCCCTACCCAGCTGCGCGACGATCAGCGGGAAGGCCGACGACTGCGTCGCGAGGTAGAACAGCCGATGGCCGCTGGTCCCGTGCTCCTTGTCCATCTCATCCAGCCGGACGGAGAGCCGGTCGAATGCCGCATCGTCCCCGAAGTCGCCTTGGTGATACACGATCCGGGCCAGGAACTGGCGCGCTACATCGGCGTCGAGCACGACCCGGCTGAACTGCTCCAGGGACTTGCCGATCTCCACCCGAAACGTCTCGTCGTCGTAGGGCCGGCGCCCGACGGCCACGAGCATCCAGTCCTGTGGGAGGAGGTTGGTCCGCCAGAGTTGAGCGAGGGCGGGGAAGACCTTCCGGTACGACAGGTCGCCGGTTGCCCCGAACAGGACCATGATGTGCGGATCGGGAACACGCTCCAGCCGGAGGCCGTCCCGGAGCGGGTTCGATTCCCGCTTCGGCGCTCGCTTCGGCTTCCCCGCCCGATCCAGCCGCAGTTCGCGAATGGTCCGCGGTGTCTCGCCCGCCTGGAACGCTTTGGCACGCGGCATGTCAGGAGGTCTTGACCGCGTGACCGCCGAACTCGTTGTGCAGCGCACGGAGGACCGTTGCCCCGCAGGAATCGTCCTGCCGACCAGGACCGATGAACCCGATCCGCATTCGCGGCGCCTCCGTTGCAGGTGCTGGCGCTCGCGCACGAGCCATTACCAGCCGTTCCCTGAAGTCTACTCGGGCGCCACCGTGATCCCGATTACTCCGACCTGTCCGGTTCCAGCGCCCGAGTGGCGTGGCCGGCTTCAGCGGGAGAGTGCGCTCGCGAAGGCGCGCTCGAGCGTCGCCAGGTCAGCGGCCTGGTCCGGGCCGAGTTGGAGCCGGAGGATCGGCAGGTCGTGCGATGCGATAGCGGCCGCGTCCCCCTCGGCCTGGGCGTCGATCAGCTGGCCGAAGGTGAACGGCATGCCGGGGATCTCGCGATCAATCGGATGCTCCGATGTCAGTTGCAGGAACCACCCGATGGGCGCGCCACCCTTGTGGAGCTGGCCAGTCGAGTGCAGGAAACGGGGTCCATAGCCTGCCGTGGTTGCAGCCCCGGTTCGATCCCGGATCAAGCTTCGCAGACGGTCGATGGAGGCATCGGCCTCGGGGCTTGGGGCGATGAACGCCTGGATGGCGATGTATTGGCCCCGAACCACGCCCACGGACAGGCTGGTCCGGATGACGGCCGCCAGGCCAGCCTCGCCAAGGGCCCCGATGGCATGGACCGGCTGTGCCGGTTCGGCACTCTCCGCGGATCCTGGGCGGCCCGCCGGTGCTGCTGCCACATCCCCGTGTCGACCCGCAGCGGCCAGGACGTGGCGGGTCAGCTCCTTGGCCTCTTCGACGTTCGGCTGATCGAAGGGGTCGATGCCCAGCACCACGCCAGCGATCGCGGTCGCAACCTCCCAGCGGACGAACTCGGCGCCGATATCCATCGGATCCTCGAGGGCGAGCTGGATGACAGGGTGCCCGGCGGCGGCGAGGGCATCGAGCAGCCCGTTGGACGGATCGGCCGAATCGGCCAGTCGCAGCGAGACGAAGACGCGATCCGGTCCGTAGGACGCGACGTCGCCGAGCGGCTCGCCATCCACGGGTACGATCCCGACGCCCTGCTTGCCGGTTGATTCGGCGATCAGTTGCTCTGCCCAGGCGCCAAAACTGGCCAGCGACTCGTCGGTGATGAAGGTCAGCTTGTCGCGACCGGCCCGCGCCAGTTCGCCGAGCGCGATGCCGAGCAGCAGCCCGGGGTTCCGCTCCGGAGACGGCTCCCGGCATGCGGCCAGCATCATCGATGCGGAAGCGAGGAGTGCGTCCAGGTCGAGACCGATGAGCGAGCCCGGGACCAGCCCGACGTACGACAGGGCCGAGTACCGGCCACCGATGTCCGGCGGGTTGAGGAACACCTCACGCAACTCGTCGTGGTGCGGGATGGCCCCCACGCTCTTGCCGGGGTCGGTGATGGCGATGATGAAGTCGCCCGGCTTCTGGTCCGAACCTGCCGCCTCGAGGGCGGCGCTGATCCTGGCCCAGGCGTCCGCGAGGAAGGCGAGGGGCTCAGTTGTCGTTCCGGATTTGGAGGCCACGATCCAGAGCGTCGAGAGCGGGTCCAGGCCGTCCATCATCGCTGCGATGGCCGCCGGGTCGGTCGAGTCCAGGACGCGCAGGTCGAGGTAACCCTCGGTCGTCCCGAACGTTCGATGGAGGACCTCGGGCGCCAGGCTGGATCCACCCATCCCCATGACCACCGCGGTTCGAAAGCCGGCCACGCGGATGCCATCGCCGAACCCCTCGAGGGCAGCGATCTGGTCCGTGAAGTGGGCCGGCGCATCCAGCCATCCGAGACGATCCGCGATTGAAGCCTGGACCGCTGGGTCGTGGGACCAGAGCGTCGTGTCGCGGTCCGTCAGGCGGCGCGCCCATTCATCCCGCTCCGCATGGGCCGTCACGGCAGCCACGCGTTCCTCGTCGGCCGCGCCCAATTTGAGTTCGAACTCTGTGCTCATCGGGATTCCTCCGCCTCGATCTGGAGAACCTTGTTCAGGCGCCGCACGTGTCGCTCCTCGCCGGAGAAGGTGGCCGCGAGGAAGGCGAGGACGCACTCAAAGGCCGGCTCCGGTCCGAGGACGCGGGAACCAAGGGTCAGCACGTTCATGTCGTCATGCTCCACACCCTGGTGGGCCGAGTACGTGTCGTGGCAGACAGCGGCTCGCACGCCCCGCATCTTGTTCGCCGCGACCGACGCTCCGACGCCGGATCCGCAGATCAGGATGCCCCGGTCCGCCAGGCCGTCGCGAACTGCCGCCCCCAGACTGCGTGCGAAATCCGGATAGTCATCGGTCGGGTCAGAGCCGTCGCCGCCCAGGTCGATCAGTTCGTGGTCGAGGCCCGACGTACCGAGGCGCCGGATCAATTCAGCCTTCAGGGCTGCCCCGGCGTGATCGGCCGCGAAAGCAATCCGCATCAGTCGTCACCGAGCTGCAGCCCGACCGGCTGATGTCCGTGATCCAGGGTCCGGACACGTCCCCGCAACTCACCTCGGACGACGGCGCGCGCGACATCCGCCACGCGGTCCACGCTGAATCCGAAGTGCTCGAGGATGGTCCCCGCGGGAGCCGATGCTCCGAAGTGATCGATCCCCATGATCGCGCCTGCATCGCCGGCGTATCGCTCCCAGCCGAGTGAGATGCCCATTTCCACAGTGACCCGCGCCTTGACCGCAGGCGGCAACACCGATTCGCGATAGGCGGCGTCCTGCATCTCGAACTGCTCCCAGCAGGGGAGTGACACGACGCGCGTCGGGGTGCCTTCCGCCTCGAGGGAATCGGCCGCGCCCATGACCAGCTGTAGTTCGGAACCAGTGGCTGCCAGGATGATTGCCGGCGCGCCGCCCACCGCCTCGTTCGACGCCGCCCGCAGGACGTAGCCGCCGCGACGAACGCCCTCGCGGGCAAGCTCGGCGGTGCCGGCGAGGGTCGGCAGCTTCTGCCGGGTGAGGGCCAGGGCAACCGGCCCGTTCCGCCGCTCGATCGCCAGCGCCCACGCGGCGGTTGCCTCGTTCGAGTCGCCGGGGCGAACGAACCACAGGTTCGGAATGGCCCGCAGGGCCGCGTAGTGCTCCACCGGCTGGTGCGTGGGACCGTCCTCGCCGAGCCCCACGGAGTCGTGTGTCCAGACGTAGATCACGTGGAGTCCAGCGAGAGCCGCGAGTCGGACGGAACCGCGCATGTAATCGCTGAAGGTCAGGAACGTCGCGGCGTACGGGATGAACCCGCCGTGATAGGCGATCCCGTTGGCCACGCCACCCATGGCGTGTTCACGGACACCGAACCGCAGGTTTCGGCCAGCCAGCTCGACCTCGAAGTCGCCAGCCCCCTTGATATCGGTGAGGTTGGACTCGGACAGGTCCGCCGCGCCACCGAATAGTTCCGGGACCGGATCCGCGAGGGCGGCGATGGCAGCCTGGCTCGCCTGTCGCGTGGCGAAGTCCTCACCGAGTTCATAGACCTTCAGGCCCGCGTCCCAACCGTCGCGAAGATCGCCGGCGAGCCGGCGGCGGAACTCGCCTGCCTCCGCGGGGAACGCATCGGCGTAGCGGCTCATCCGAGCGCCCCAGTCGGCGACGAGAGCCTGTCCCTCTGGAATAGCTGCGCGGAAGATGTCGAAGGCCTCGTCTGGAACGAGGAACTGGGCGTCCGGATCCCAGCCATATGCTTCCTTGGTCAGTCGGACTTCGTCTGGCCCGAGCGGCGCGCCGTGCGCCTTCTGGGTGTCCTGCTTGTTCGGGCTGCCAAACCCGATGTGGGTCCGGACGGCGATGATCGAAGGCCGGGCATCGCGATGGGCGTCTGCGATCGCCGTCGCAATCGCGGACACATCGTTGCCGTCATCGACGCGCTGGGTCTGCCAGCGGTAGGCCTCGAACCGGGCAAGGACGTCCTCGGACCAGGCCATATCCGTTGGGCCGTCGAGCTGGATGTGGTTGTCGTCATAAAGGACGATGAGCTTGCGCAGCATGAGGTGTCCGGCCAGGCTGGCCGCCTCCGAGGCGATGCCCTCCTGGAGGTCGCCGTCGCTGGCCATGGCGTACGTCCAGTGATCCACCACGTCGTGGCCCGGGCGATTGAACTCGTGCGCCAGGCGCCGCTCCGCGATCGCCATCCCGACGGCGTTGCTGAATCCCTGGCCCAGGGGTCCGGTGGTCGCCTCGACACCGGGCGTCAATCCGAATTCTGGATGTCCCGGGGTTCGCGAACCCCACTGGCGGAACGACTTGAGGTCGTCCAGCGTGACGTCGTATCCGGTCAGGTGGAGGAGCGAGTAGAGGAGCATGGAGGCGTGCCCGGCCGACAGGACGAAGCGGTCGCGGTCCGGCCAACCCGGCTCCGTTGGCGCGTGGCGGAGGAAGCGCGTCCACAGCGCGTAGGCCATCGGGGCCATGCCCATCGGCGCCCCGGGGTGACCAGAGTTTGCCTTCTGGACACCGTCCATGGACAGGGTCCGGATGGTGTTGATCGCCAGTCGTTCTTGGTCCGGGGTCAGGTCACTCACATGTGGATCGTACCAACGGTGGGCCAAGGACCGATACCATCATGGACATGGCCTCTCCCTCCAAGCCCCGTGTCCTGGTTCTCGGCGATCTCGTTCTCGATGTGGTGCTCGCCCCGGAGCGCATGATCGAATCGGGCACTGACGTTCCGGGCACGGTCGGGATCCGGCAGGGCGGTTCAGCAGCCAACACCGCGCGCTGGCTCGGTCGGCTTGGTGCGGACGTCCAGTTGGTCTGTGCGGTCGGTCGGGATGGCGCCGGACGCAGCCTGGTGAGCCAGGTCGAGAGGGATGGGGTCCGGGTCCGGGCCGCGCGCGTTGCCGGCGAGCGCACCGGCCGGGTTGGCGTCGTCGTGTCACCAACCGGTGAGCGCTCCTTCGTCGCTGATCGCCGTGCCGCCCTCGCCCTCCGCGCCGATCACCTGCGGCCCGAATGGTTTGCTCGCCTGGAACTGATCCACGTACCGGCCTACTCGCTGATGGGGGAGCCGATCGCAGGTGCCGCCCGGGCCGCGATCAAACTGGCCCGCGAGACCTCACGCGCAGAGGTCTCTCTCGATCTGTCGTCGATCGGACCGCTCCTGGCCCAGGGTCGGCGTGCCGCACGCGAACTCGTCAGCTCCGTGGCGCCGGACATCCTGTTCGCGACGGCAACCGAGGTCGATGCCTTCCTGGGCAGGAACGCTACGGACTCGATCCTCGAGTTCACGGGCATCGCCGTGATCAAACTCGGCGCACGCGGGGCGCGGGTCCTGGCCAGAGTCGACGGGGGCGAGCCGCTGCGCTTCGAGGTCGCCACCCCCCAGGTGACGGCAGCCGACACGACCGGTGCCGGTGATGCGTTCAGTGCCGGGTTCATCAACGGCTGGCTCACGGCACTACGGGCCGGTCGCCACGGGCCCGATGCCCTGCACCGGGCGACGCTTGCCGGTCATCGCGTCGCAGCCCGCCAGCTGACGCTCATCAAGCAGGAACTGCCCGCAGGCTGACGCGGGCCCGAACGTGACGGAGTTGCCGACGGGGCCGGTACGCGCGAGAGAGGCGACCCCGGAACCCGAGGGCTGGCCTACACCGCAGGCCTACCTGGGCCCACGCCGACGAGATGCGCTCGGCCGGTCAGGGCCCTTCGTGGAACAGCTGCAGGGCGCCGCTGTAGCAGGCGACCCAGACCGTATTGGTCGTCGGCTCGTAGGTGACGCCTACGGGGTGCGTGAAGGTCGGCAGGCGCTGGACCACGCGCATGCTTCCGGTATCCACCTTGACCAGCGTGCGCGCGTCGTAGTTGACGACGTACAGGCTCCGGCCGTCCGGCGCGAGGACGATGGTCCGCGGAGCCGCGCCGGTCGATACCGTGCCGACCGTCTTGCCCGTCGCGGCCTCGATCTTGATGACCTTGCCCTCGCCGGTCAGCGATGCATACAGGAACTCCCCGGCTGCGTCGATGACGAGGTGACGCGGGTAGAGTCCCAGGTCCGTCCGCATCGGGGTCAGCTCCCATGTCCTGGTATCGAGCCGGTACAGCTCGTCCGGGTAGCCCGCGGCGACCTGGTGCCACTGGACGGTGACGTAGGCGACGCTCGAATCAGGGCTG
>JBDTQY010000147.1:0-9075 GCA_039931955.1 Chloroflexota bacterium | reverse complement strand
GTCGCGACAAGATCGTCAAGTTCGAGGGGCAGTACCACGGCCTCCACGACTACGCCCTGATCAGCGTCTCGCCCGACAACATGGCCGATCTCGGCGATGCGGACAATCCGGTCGGGCTTGCCTGGGGCCGGGGCATTCCCGAGGTCGTCGCGAACACGATCATCCCGGCCCGTTTCAACAACATCGAGCGCCTTCGCCGTCTGTTCGAGCGCCAGGGACACGAGATTGCGGCAGTCATCGTGGAGCCGGTCCTCGGCAATGCCCAGGGGATCCTGCCCCAGGAGGGCTTCCACAAGGCCCTTCGCGAACTCACCCGGGAGTTCGGAATCCTGCTCATCTTTGATGAGGTCAAGACCGGCTTCCGCTTTGCCAAGGGCGGCGCGGCCGAGTACTTCGGCATCACCCCGGACCTCGCCTCCTACGCCAAGGCAATGGGCAACGGATACCCCGCGGCGGCGTTCGGGGGACGGCGCGACATCATGAGCCTCCTGCCCGACAAGGTCAGCCATGGCGGGACCTACGCCGGCAACCGCGTCGCCGCTGCAGCGGCGGTCAAGACGCTCGAGATCATTCGCGATACGGACGCGCTCGAGACCGTTCATCGGACCGGCCGCCGGATCCAGGACGGCCTCCGCGAGGTCGTCAACGAGGCTGGCTTGCCGTACCACTTCACCGGCCATCCCTCGATGTTCGGGATCATGTTCACCGACAAGGTCGCGACCGAGTATCGCGACTGGGCGGATACCGACCACGCGCTGTACGACGCGATCGCCGTCGGGATGCACGCCCGCGGCGCGATGCCCGAGCCGGATAGCCGTGAGCCGTGGTTCGTCTGTGAGGCCCACGCCAAGGACGACTCGGTCGATCGAGCCGTTACCGCGTTCGAGGATTCGCTCAAGGCGGCGCTCGACGCACGAGCCCGTGGCGAACTGAGCGACGACCGGGCCATCGGCTTCGGGGCAGCGAGCGCCGCCGACGAAGCCTGACGCCATCCCGCCCGCCCTACGCCCTGGCGACGGAAGATCGGGGCGGCTCCCCGGCTCCCCGGCTCCCCGGCTCCTCGGCCACCCGGTATCGGCTACGCTCTGGCCGATGCCTGACTTCAAGAAGCCGCCCTGGTCCGACGTCATCGCCTTCCTGCGCGGCGACGGCATTTTCCTCGTCCAGGTGGTCGCGATCGTCGTGGTCATGATCCTGGCCATGCGTGGCGCCAGGATCTTCGTCCATGGCGTCGTCAAGGCGCTCATGGATCGCGAGGTGTCTGAAGGGACCGCCCAGGAACTTTCAGCTGTCGAGCTGACGAAACGCATGGGCACCTTGGACGACCTCGGCGTGAACGTCATTCGGGCATTCATCTTCCTGATCGGGATGATCACCCTCCTCGGTTCGTTCAGCATCAACATCGGACCAGCGGTCGCGGGTCTTGGCATCGCCGGCGTGGCCATCGGTTTCGGGGCCCAGCACCTCGTCAAGGACTACCTCAACGGGGCCCTCATCCTGATCGAGAACCAGTTCAGCAAGGGCGACATCGTCCGGATCGCGACGGTTGCGGGCACGGTCGAGGACTTCAGCCTCCGTCGGACCACGCTCCGGGATCTCGACGGCAATGTGCATACGGTCCCGAATGGTGAGATCGGGGTCGCAACCAACCTGACCAGGATCTGGGCTCGCGTCAACGAGGATGTCACCGTCGCCTATGGGACGGATATCGATCGAGCCAGCCAGATCGTGCTGGAGGTCGGTCAGTCGATGATGGAGGATCCGGTCTGGAAGCGGCGGATCCTCGAGGTCCCGCACGTGGAGCGCGTCAACGGCCTCCTGGACAGCGGCGTTGCCCTGAAGATCATGGCGACCGTCCGGGCCCCCGAACGCTGGGCGGTGGCCGGCGAACTTCGAAAGCGGCTCCTGGTCGCGTTCGCCGCGAACGACATCGAGATCCCGTTCCCGCATAGGGTCATCCTGAATCGCCCAGGCGAGGCAGCGGATGCCGCCTCTGCAGAAGAAGCCGCCGCAGATTGAGGAGCGAGCGCTCGATCGTGGGCAAACGGCCTGCCGGCGGGCGTACGCTGCGGGCGCCTCAACCTTTTCGTTCGGAGGTTTCTGATGACTACTGACCGCGATGGCCCCAATGGGCCGACGATCGAGAACCTCATGGCCGAGCGGCGCACCTTTCCGCCATCCGCCGCGTTCTCGGAGCAGGCCAACGCCCAGGCCGCCCTGTACGCCGAGGCCGAGGCGGACCCGGTGGCATTCTGGGCCCGGCTCGCTCGGGAGCGCATCAGTTGGACCAAGCCGTTCGAGACGGCGCTCGAGTGGGACCTTCCGTTCGCGAAGTGGTTCGTTGGCGGCGAACTCAACGTCGCCTACAACTGCCTGGATCGACATGTCGAAGCCGGGCTTGGGGACAAGGTCGCCTACCACTGGATCGGCGAGCCCGGCGACACGCGCACGCTGACCTATGCGGACCTCCTCCGCGAGGTCAGCAAGGCCGCCAACGCACTCCTCGAGCTCGGCGTCGAGAAGGGCGACCGCGTCGCCATCTACATGCCCATGATCCCCGAGCTGCCGATCGCCATGCTGGCCTGCGCCCGGATCGGCGCCCCGCACACGGTCATCTTCGGCGGGTTCTCGGCCGAGGCCCTGTCCGGTCGCATCAATGACTGCGAGGCCAAGGTCCTTATCACCGCCGATGGCGGATACCGGCGCGGCAAGGAGGTCGGGCTCAAGCACCACGCCGACGAGGCCCTCGCGTCCACGCCCAGCATCCAGGCTGCCATCGTCGTCAACCGGACGGGCCACGACGTCCACATGGTCGAGGGCCGGGATCATTGGTGGCACGACATCGTGGATCGCCAGTCGCCGGACTGCGCGCCGGTGCCCGTCGATTCGGAGCACATGCTCTACCTGCTTTACACGTCCGGGACCACGGCCAAGCCCAAGGGCATCCTCCATACGACCGCGGGCTACCTGCTCGGGACGAGCTACTCCCACGAGATGGTCTTCGACCTCAAGCCGGACGACATCTACTGGTGCGCGGCCGACATCGGCTGGGTGACGGGGCACAGCTACATCGTCTACGGGCCGCTGGCCAACGGCGCGACCGGGATCATGTACGAGGGGGCGCCGGACACGCCGACGTGGGCCCGCTGGTGGGAAATCATCGAGCAGTACAAGGTCTCGATCGTGTACATGGCCCCGACTGCCATTCGTGCGTTCATGAAGCATGGCCCCCAACACCCGGCGGCCCACGACCTATCGTCGTTGCGTCTCCTCGGATCGGTCGGCGAGCCGATCAACCCGGAGGCGTGGCTCTGGTACCACGAGCACATTGGCCGGGGGCGGGCCCCGATCGTCGATACCTGGTGGCAGACGGAGACCGGTCAGATCCTGATCACGCCGCTCCCCGGGGTGACCGTCACGAAGCCGGGATCGGCGACCTTCCCATTCCCGGGCATCGGGGCTGACATCGTCGATGCCGACGGCGTCTCGGTGCCCTTCGGCGGTGGGGGATACCTGGTCCTCACGCGTCCCTGGCCGGCGATGCTGCGCGGGATCTACGGAGATCCGCAGCGCTACCGCGAAACCTACTGGGATCGCTTCCCGGGCAAGTATTTCGCGGGCGACGGGGCCAAGCGGGACGAGGAGGGCTACTACTGGCTGCTCGGTCGCGTCGATGACGTGATGAACATCGCCGGCCACCGCATCTCGACCACGGAGGTCGAATCGGCCCTTGTCGACCACAAGTCCGTGGCCGAGGCGGCCGTCGTCGGCGTCAAGGACGACGTGTCCGGCCAGGCGATCTTCGCCTTTGTCATCCTCAAGGCCGACCAGACCCCGACCGACGCCCTGGCGGTCCAGCTGCGGGAACACGTGGCCTACGTGATCGGGCCGATCGCCCGCCCGAAGCACCTCATGTTCGTGCCGGACCTGCCCAAGACACGCTCCGGCAAGATCATGCGACGGCTCCTTCGTGACATCGCCGAGGGCAGGACGCTGGGCGACACGACCACGCTGGCAGACGCTGCCGTCGTGGACGCGATAAGGGACAATTCGGGACGGACGGAGGAGTAGCGATGCCATTCGGCTTCGGCCGCAAGAAGGACCACGCCGCCGAGGCTATCGAGACGGTCGCCCCAGCGGCGTCCCGGACCGGGCCGCGGACGGTTGGCTTCATCGGATACACCGAGGACTGGCGACTCGAAGGCGCCATGGTGCTCAATGGGCGCCTGCTCGACATGCTCAACAAGCGCGACCCAATCGAACTTGAGGATGTCCGCTGGGCACCGCTGGACGCCAGCGGACCGCTCGAATCGGCACCCGGGATCGAGAGCCTCGACCCGTATGACCTGATCGTGGTCGTGGCGGGTGGGGACACGTTGCCGCAGGGCTCGGACGACGAGCGGGCGGCCCATCGGGTCCACAAAGTCTCGTTCGATGTCGCACTCGAGGCGCCGCCATTTCGCATTGTCGGGACGATCCATCTCCATCCCGGCTCGAACCCGGAATCGCTGCTGGAGCGGGCGTCGCAGATGTTCGCGGCGGTCACCGATCCGACCATCGGCCTGGGAGATCAGACGGTCGATCTCGGGCAGGCAAAGGTGGTCCTCGTCAACCGCTTCTACCTTCGTGACGTGACCCAGGTGGACAGGGCGACCGGCCAGCGCCACGAATTCCTCCCGGGATAACGCCAAAGCCTCGGCTGAGCCCTGCGGCCTTGCCGCTTCCCGGGGAGGGCAAGCTGAGGTAATCGACCGGCAGACGGACCTGAGTCCGTTCGGGACCTAGGTGCGGATGACCTGCTTGCGATTGAGCAGTCCGCTCAGGAGTGACGTTGCGGCCCGACCCGCGTTCACCGCCGCCGGTGTCTCCTGGTTGAGCCCGAGGATTCGATCGGCGAGATCCTCGAAATCCTTGCTGACCGGATCCTTCGGGAACATGTCGAGGACCGTCCGGCCCTCGTTCGCCGCCCGGACGAAGAGCATGCCGCCGGACCGGATACTGGCAATCGAGGTCAACCCGACGGCCTGTTCGATCTGCTCCACGGAGACGCCGCTCTTGGCTCGGTTGACCACGAGAGCCAGGCGATCCCTGATACCAAGCTCATCTGCGACGGCGCACAACTGCGTCGCGGCTCGAATGGCCGGCAGGTCCGGAGTGACCGGTACGATCACGCGATCCGCGATGGAGAAGATTCGCTGGTTGACCTCGCTGTAGGACGGATGCAGGTCCACGACGATCGCATCGACGCCCCAGCGTGCGGCCGCCAGCGCCTCTTCGACACGATCGGGTGAGATGTTGGGCATCGACAGCGGGCTGGATACCAGCGCCGCAACGCGGATACCCGAATCATGCGTGGAGGCGATGTCGAGGAGGCCCTCCGCCGGTCCGCCATCGTCTTCGTCCTGCCAGGCGTCGACGAGCGTTCGACCAGAGTCCATGCCGAGTGACATGGTGACGTGGCCGGTGACCGTGTCGGCGTCCACCAGGAGGACTTGCCTGTCGCGACGCCCCTGGAGGGCGCTGGCGAGGTTGGTCGCAATGGTCGTCTTGCCCACCCCGCCCTTCGGATTGAAGATGGCGATGATCGGGGAGCGGGATGCCCAGGAGGCTTCGATCGGACCACGCGACATCAGGCCACCCGTCTCCGGGCCGGCACTGACCTGCGATCGAATGAGCATTGCCTCGGCGTGCCAGCGGATCGCTTCTGCATCCACGGGGCGGATCGCGAACTCGTCGTCCGGCCCGAACTCGTGGTCGTCGAGAAGCCCATCAAGTTGGGACGCGTCGGCCACGATCAGGGCCGGGACGTTGATTCCATCAGCGCGAAGCTCAGCCAGAATGCCCGGCAGTTCGGCTGGGTTGTCGGAAGCCTGGAGAATCGCGAGGCCAATTGGCAGGCCGGCCTTGACGACGGGTCCGAGGTCCTCGGGTCGCTCGAGCGCCACCGTTCCGAACTCGGCCGCCGAGAGTTGGGCAATGACCGCGTCCTTTTCGCCGGCGTCCAGTCCAATAGCGATAGTCGAACGTGCCATCTTGGCCGACTCCTCAGTCCTGTCCGTTGGTGTCGGTCGCGGTGACCGTGAGTGCGCCATCCGTCGTGTCCGTGACCGTCGCCGCGAAGCCGGACAAGTCCGTGATCACGGAGCCGAGGTCAAGGGAGCGAGCGTGCGTGACGCTGAAGATGAATTCGCCGCCGGGCCCCGAGGCCACGGAGATCGCGGCGACGCCCGGTGCCTTGGCGACAGATCGCTTGAAGCCGGCAATGCTGGCCACGCTGACAAGGCCGGACACGGACACGCTCGACGTGGTCGGCTCGTCGGTGGGTTCTGGATCGATGCTGTCGACGGTTGCGGAAAGGGTCTCGTCGGCTGGGATCTCGAGCTCGAATTCGATAGCGTCGAGGCCGGCTCCCGCCTCGGCTTCCGCCGCGGCCGCGTTGTCGGCGCCGAGCACCCAAGGTCCAGCGGCGTCCTCGATGTCGTCCAGGGCGGGCGGCTCAGGCATCTGCTCGGCAAAGCCCGCCAGACGGGCAGCATCCTCCTCCTTGAGGAGCTTCTGAAAGAAGTCCTCCATCGTCGTCTCGAAGGCGCTGACGGTGCTGTGGACGTGCTCGACACGACGCGAGATCCGGGCCGTGTGGTCTTCGGTCTGGAGTTCGAGGCGTCGCTTGCGATCGGCGATCCGGGCGTCGGTCATCTCACGGACGCGGGCGACCTGCGCCTTGGACCAGTCGCGGATGTGGCTGACGTCCTGATCGTGGCTGACCTGCAACTCCGCTGCCTCGGTCTCGCCTGCGGCCTGAATGGCCTCGATGCGAGCCTTCGCCTCGTCCTCGGTCTTCGCCAGGAGTTCCGTCCGCGCGGTCTCGGCCGCCTCGCGCATGGCGCGAACAAGGCCGGACATGAGGGGATTCAGGATTCGAGTCGGGGTGGCTGGCGCGTCCGAGATGGGAGCGACTGATACCTCAGCTGATCCCAGCGGAGCGGCATCGTCGCGACCCTGCCCGATGGTGGCGCTGTCGGGATCAACGGCATGGGCGCCGGTGACTGCGGCAAGGCGGGCACTCGCGTCGATTTCCTCGACCGGCGCGTCGTTGTCGACCGCGTCCACCGTCGCCTCGCTGACGCCTTCCTGCTCCTCGGAGTAGGTGGTCTTCCAGGGCTTCGAGCTGGTCTCGGCTTCCGTCGTGTTGCTTGCCATGGTGGGGCCGTCCTCGCTGGTGCGGATCTCGGTGGGACTCTCGATGCCTCCTCGGGCGCCGGCGACCTGCGGAGTGTCGGTCGCACCTTGGGTGCTTGCCCGCTGGGCGAATGCCCATGGGTGTCCGAACGCGGGTCGCTCCTCGCTCGTTGGCATCTTGAAATGTCCTTGCGCTTCGATCTGGTCCCGATCCGGGTTCGGGTGATGGATGCATCGTCGTTGGTCGTGGTGCCAGCTGGCAGTCGGCCGGTCGTACCGGTCGGGCGACCCGGTGGTACTAATCGGGCCACCCGGACTCGCACATCGCCGGGCCGTCGTACGATCTTGCGGTGCAGCAGGACCAGCCTCCGGACCGCGACAGCTCCGCCCCGACCTTCGATGGCCGCCCCGGTCTGCTGGATACGCGCGGGCGCGCTCTCCGGGACCTGAGGATCTCAGTCACCGATCGCTGCAATTTCCGCTGCGCCTACTGCATGCCGGCGGAGGTCTTCGGACGCGACTACGCGTTCCTGCCGCAGGCCGAAGTACTGACCTTCGAGGAGATCCATCGTCTCGCCGCCGCCGCCGTGGACCTCGGCGTTTCCAAGCTGCGGATCACGGGCGGCGAGCCCCTGGTGCGGAAGTCCGTGCCAGATCTCATCGGCATGTTGTCGGAGCTCCGGACACCCGAAGGCGAACGGGTGGACCTGACGATGACGACCAATGGTTCGGTGCTTCGTCCGCTCGCCCGTGCGCTGGCTGACGCCGGGCTGCAGCGGGTCACGGTCTCGCTGGATTCGCTGGACGACGCCACGTTCCGCCGGATGAACGGGGTTGATTTCCCCGCTGCGCGGGTGCTCGACGGAATTGCCGCGGCCCGGGAGGCCGGGTTGGCGCCGATCAAGATCAACATGGTGGTCAAACGCGGCGAGAATGAAGGCAGCATCGTGCCGATGGCGCGCTGGGCACGCGAGGAGTCCCTGACCCTTCGGTTCATCGAGTACATGGATGTCGGCACCACGAATGGCTGGCGCCTGGACGAGGTGGTGCCGGCCGCCGAGATCGTGGATCGAGTCAACGAGGTATTTCCGGTCGAGCCCGCCGCCGCCGGCTATCGCGGCGAGGTCGCCGGCCGCTGGGCCTACGTCGACGGCGCAGGCGAGATCGGCGTCATTGCCTCGGTGACCCAACCGTTCTGCGGAGACTGCACGCGCGCCCGGCTATCGGCGGACGGCATGCTCTACACCTGCCTCTTCAGTGCCTACGGCACGGATCTGCGCGGTCCACTCCGCGCCGGAGCATCGGACGAGGAACTCCGGGCCATCCTCAGCGGCGTCTGGGCCAGTCGAGCCGACCGCTACTCCGAGCTCCGCACCAACGCCACGAGCCGGCTGCCACGGATCGAGATGTTCGCCGTCGGAGGCTGAGGCCGTCGCGTCGCTGGCCGCCCAGAGGCGCAACTCGGGCGCTCCACCGTCCGTCGTCCGCCGAGTTGTCCACTCGTTGTCCACAACCAGGTCGGATCTCGTGGATACGGTCTCCTGGCCAGCGCCGAATTTCGTGGATAACCGCGTTGCCCCGAGTCACCGGTCGCCATACAGTCGGTCTTGCCCGGAGGGGCCGTCAGGGAATCAGGAAGCCGAGATCACATCAAGGGGACCCAGTTCCGAACCGGTCGCTTCGGGCGCTTCCATACCCGGCCGCGACGGACCGCCGTGTCCGTCCTCAGGTTGGACGCCTCGCGGGAGGTGAACGGCATCTCGGTGCCGGGCCCTTTCGCACTCGTCCGGAAGCGAGCGGGCCACGGCCGTCACCCCCTGGATGCGTATCTGGGGCCCGCGCGACCTGGAGCCCGCCATCACCAGGAGGCCCGCATGATCGATCCGACAATCGCCA
>JBDTQY010000146.1:0-12050 GCA_039931955.1 Chloroflexota bacterium | reverse complement strand
GGGCGCGGTACAGAACCCCGTCCTCCAGATCCTTGGCTCAGCGAGTCCCCGGGCATTCGGCGCCAACACTCACGCGCTCGACGAGCGTCTGGCGGACGGGCGTGTCGTCGTCATCGACGGTGCCGCCCATGCCGCTCACCACACCCACGCTGGCGCCTTCGTAGCCGCCGTCGAAGCGTTTCTTGGCACGTGACTTCCGTCTGGTGGGACACGGCGCTATCCTCATCGGGACGCCCAGGGCCGGGAGCCGCCGAGACAAGAGGGATGCGATGCCGTCGATGGACCCGAAGATCAAGCTCCTGAAGGGGCTGCCACTCTTCGCGCAATTGAGCTCGCAGGATCTCGAGCGCGTGGCACAGCTCACCGACGAGGTGGATGTCCCGGCGGGCCGGGTGCTGATGCGACAGGGGGACCACGGGGAGGAGATGTTCATTGTCGCGTCCGGCAGCCTGAGCATTGAGCGCGATGGCCACACGCTCGGGACGGTCACCGTAGTGGAGCCAACCCGATTGTTGGTGCTCGCCCACCGAGAATTCCATTCGATGATGGACCGGTTCCCGGCGATTCGATTGCAGTTGCTCGACGTGCTTGCAGGGCGCCTCCGATCCGTCGATTCGGACGAGGCTCACTGACCAACCACCCGGGCCAGCACAGCGGACGCCGACCAGATCGGCGGCGCGGACTCAGTCCAGGACCGCGAGCTCCATCGGCTTGCGGAAACCGCGGAGACGTTCGGTCCGCCATGGACCATGGAGTACCGGCTCGGATGCCGCCTCGACCGTAGAGCGCGCCACCAGCACCCGGTCCCCGTCGGCAAGTGCCCCGACTCGCGCCGCCGCGTGCACGCCCCCGCCCTCGTAGCCGGCGGCGGTCTTGACCGCCTCTGCCGTGTGCAGACCGATCCGCACCGACGGCGCGAACCCGTTGCGGTTCCGATGCTCCGCCAGGGTCTCGCGAATCGCGATCGCACAGGAGATGGCCGCGTCCGCGCGCTCGAAGGCGACGAAGAAGCCATCGCCAGCGTGGTGGATCTCCTGGCCAGCATGCTCCCGCAGGAGCTGGCGGATTGTCTCGTCGTGCCAGGTCTGCAGACGACGCCAAGCCTCGTCCCCTACGGCCTCGATCAAGGCCGTGGACCCGACGATATCGGTGAACATGAACGTCCGCGTTGCGTTTGTCTCGCGACGTGACTTTCGGCCATGAGCGGGCTCAATCGCCGATGCACCTTCTTCCTCGGCCCGGAAGCGAGCGAGGTCACCGGCAGCCCCGAGCTCCTCCATGGACGCCACCGCGGCCGCATATTCGAGCTGTGCGTGCTCCTCGTCGCCGGCGAGACGGTAGGCGTTGCCGAGGAGGAACCGGGCGCGAGCCGTCTCGTATGGAGCGTCGTTGCTCTGCCAACTGCGCACCGCCCGTCGAAGCACCTCGACTGCCACCTCATCCTCACTGTTGGCAAGCGCGACTGCGCCGCGGGCGGTTTCGGCCAGGGCTCGGAGGATCTCCGTCCCGTAGGTGACGGAGATCGTCTCGAGGTCAGTAGCAGCACGTTCGGCTCGGCCAACATCGTGGAGGGCCACCGCTACCTCCGCCTCGGCCGGGAGCAGTTTTGCCCGCTCGAGCGGGACGAGCGTTGGCTGGGCGAGGGCTCGTGCGAGCAGCGCCCCTGCTGCGTCGGCCCTGCCCTGTGCAAGCCGCGTGAGGGCGAGCCCCGGAAGTGGCTCCCGACCGAGTCGATGCGCTTCCGTGAAGGCCGCCTCGGCCCCGTCCAGGTCGCCCATCCGAAGGCGTATCTCTCCGATCTGATAGTGGCCCTCCGCTGCGTAGCCGAGGCTGAAATCAGCCAGCTCAACGCAGGCCCTGCGCGCCTCGGATTCGGCCTCTCCCCAGGCGCCTCGAAGGCGCAGGAGCTCGACCCGACGGACCCGGCACATGCCCGGGAACCCGCTGATCGACTGCGTTGCGCACCACTGCTCCGCGACCTGCGCGAACTCGCGAGCCCGGCGGTAGTCGGTCAGATCCTCACAGGCAATCGTGGCATTGCAGTAGACGACCGCGGTGCTGTATCGCGAAATCCCACCGGAGACGGCGGCGACCACGGCTTCGTCCAGGAACTGGAGTCCCTCTTCGACGCGACCCATCGCGATCAGGGTGCGTGCCCGGTCCTGGAGCCCCATGACCTCGAGGTCGCGGTCGCTGAGCCGCCCGCCGATGGCAAGCATCTCGTCGGCGTGCGCGAGCGCGGCGTCAAGGTCGCCCCGATGGAGCGCCACGTTCAGCCTGATCCGCTCGAGACCGCCGTGCTCCTTTGATTCCTGCCGACCAGCGAGAAGACGCTCGACACGGCGGGCCCAGCCGCTCGCCACGCCGGTGCCGTTCCAGTTGTTGTGGTAACTGACCAGGGCCAACGCCGTGACGGCGGCACGCTGGACCTCTCCGGCCGCCTCGTGCGCCGCGAACGCCCGCTCACGGATCGCGATCGCCTCGCGGATCCGCCCTGTCCACCAAATTGCCTCGCCATACGAATCGAGGTCGTCGGCGCTCAGCTTCGCGTGTGCGTCGGAGGCCCGAAAGTGGTCGACGGCCTCGGGCCACCGACCATCGATCATGGCCTCGCGAGCAGTCGCAAGGTCAGTGGACTCAGGGGGAGAGGGCTCCGCCTCCTTCGACGGGCGGGCGTGGGGGGACATGGCCGGACCTTAGCATCTCGGATCCGAATGATCCCCGACCGGCCGGGGCGGACACGCAGCTCGGACACGCCGCAGTTCGGCCGTCCGGACTACCATCCGCCCATGACGAACCCGACCGTGGCGAGCCCGGTGGCGGCTCCCGCGTACCCCTACTCACCGGGCCTCGAGGGCGTACCCGCGGCCGAGAGTGCGCTCGGCTCTGTCGATGGCGCAGCCGGCCGGCTGCTCTACCGCGGCTACCGGATCGGCGATCTCGTGGAGCACGGGACGTTCGGGTCCGTGGCCAACCTGCTCTGGACGGGCGAGTGGGACCCCGGGCACCAGATCCCGACCGGACCCATTCCGGATGCCGTCATGACCACGCTTCGTGCGCTTCCCATAACGGCCAAACCGATGGACGCGCTGCGGACCGCCGTCTCCGTCTGGGGGGCCACGCAGAACCTGACCTGGCCGGCGACACCCGAGCAGGCACGCGCCCTGACGGCCTTCTCGCCGTCGGCCCTTGCCGCCTTCGCCCGGCTCCGCCAGGGCCTTGAGCCGATCGAGCCCGATCCGTCCCTCAACCTGGTTCCCGGGTACCTCTACCAGCTGACCGGCGAGCGGCCCGATGCCGGGACGGCTCGCGCCCTGGACGCTTACTTCGTGGTCGGCGCCGAGCACGGCCTTAACGCCTCGACGTTCGTGGCCCGGGTCATCACCTCCACCCGCAGTGATATCGCGTCGGCGGTGGGCGGCGCCATCGGGGCCCTGAAGGGGCCGCTCCACGGAGGCGCCCCGTCCGAGGTCGTCGAGCAGCTCCACAAGGTTGGATCGCCCGAGCGGGCCGAGGCGTGGGTCCGTGACGCGATCGCCCGTGGCGAACGGCTGATGGGCTTCGGGCACCGCGTCTATCGCGCCTACGATCCCCGCGCAGCGGCGCTCCGCAAGGTTGCCGAATCGCTGGATCACAAGCCTGAATGGCTTGCCCTGGCGATCGCCGTCGAGGACGTCGCCCTGCGCGTCCTGGCCGAGAAGCACCCGGACCGACCCCTCAAGACGAACGTCGAGTATTACGCGGCAGCCGTGCTGCAGGGCGTCGGCCTGGCGACTGACCTGTTCCCGGCAACGTTTGCCCTGGCCCGCCACGCCGGATGGACGGCTCACATCCTGGAGCAGGGTGCGGACAACCGGTTGATCCGCCCGATGGCGATCTACACGGGCCCCGCAGAGCGCGACCTCCCGGGCTGACCGCCCGCCAGCGGCTCCAGCCGGGGCGTGCGCCGCAGACCTATTCGAGCGAGGCGCCCTCTGGCCGAGCGTCACCCGGCTCGGGACCCGACGCCGGGGCCCGCCGGCTCGCGATCCCCGCAGCGCCGAGGACGAACACGACCGCGCCCACGAGGAAGGGCGCCGGCAGACCGAGCGTCACCACCAGGGACCCGATAAGCGGTCCGATGATCACCGCCGTATAGAGCGGCAGGTAGACCAGGTTGAGTGTCTGGGAGCGTCGGGCGGCCGGCACCTCGGTGGCCAGCAGGCTGAAGACCATGGCGCTCACCGAGGCCACCGATGCGGCGAATACCATGGCCACGATCGCGAGCGGGGCGAGGCCCCCGAACCGTGGCGCGAACGGCATGATCGCCAGGGCGCCGGCCCCAACGAGCAGCGCACCGATCAGGATCCGACGGTAACCGAGCCGATCGCCGAGCGCCCCGATCGCAGGCGCCAGCAGGGCCCCGGTGAGTGCGGCAGTGCCAGCCACCAGGGCGATCCCGCTGGCGAGACCCGGTCCGCGCCCCGTCACGGCTTCGACGACAACCGGGATGTACGGACGGGCCATCTGATTGGCCAGGAACGAGACACCGAGGATGAGGAAGATGCCCCGGACGGCCTTGTCGGACAGGACGCCGCTCAGCGCGCCAAAAGCCAGCTTGAGGACCCGGCCCTCGGGTACGACTTCCGGGCGCACTTCGCGGGAGGCAAACGCGACCAGCAGGGCCGTGACGACCGACAGGGCGGCGGACACGGCGAAGACCCCGCTGATCGACCAGCCGAGTCCATCGATGAGGATGCCCGCGATGGTCGGTCCCAGCGCGAACCCGACGGGACCGGACGCACCGAAGATGGCGATGACCGTACCGAGCCGCCGCTTCGGCGCGACATCACGGATACCCGCCAGCATGACGCCCGTGTTGCCGAGCTGGAATCCGATCAGCAGGATGCTGACGGCCACGTGCCACGGTTCCGTTGCCAGGGCCATACCGAGGAAGACGACCGCCTCGACGACCGCGCTCCGGACGATGACAGCCTTTCGGCTGTACTTGTCGGCCCAGACGCCCCACAGCGGAACCAGCGGCATCCCGAGGACGAACAGGAGGGCGCTGAACAGGCCGATGAATGACAGGCGATCCGCATCCGGGACGCCGATCGCCGACAACTGTGAAGGGAGGAGCGCGAACACCTGGCTGACGCCGAGGCCCTCCACCATGGAGGTAAGCCAGTACACGACAAGGAGCGGGAGCCAGACGCGTGCCGGAGAATCGGACATCGCGGCAGACTACCGGAATGCGGGAAATGCGCCGGATGACCTTATGACCAGGCGAGGCCCTGCCCCGGGCGGAGCGGTGAACGGCGCGTCGACCGTTCCGGAAACGCGAGCGCCGATAGGGCTGGGTGCTTCGCCCGATGCGCAGCCCGATGCGCAGCACGATATGCCGGATGCCCCCGTCATCGCGCCGGATGCTCTCGTCGTCCCGCGCGATGCGCTCGTCGTGTTGATCGGCCCGGCCGGGAGCGGCAAGACGACCCTCGCCGAAGCGTCGTTCCCCCGGTTCTCCATCCTGTCCTCGGATGACTTTCGCGCGCGGCTCGGACGCGACGCAGCGGATCAGACGGTCACGGGTGCCGCGTTCGCCGCCCTCCATCGAGCTCTCGAACAACGGATGGCCGCGGGCGACCTGACCGTCGTCGATGCGACGAGCCTGACACCGACTGCGCGGCGCACGCTGCTGCGCGCCGCAGGCAGACACCAGCGGCCGGTGATCGCGCTCGTGCTCGACCTGCCGGCGGCAGTCGTGCTGGCCAGGAATGCCGGCAGAACGAAGCGCGTCGTCCCAGAGACGGCCGTCCGTCGCCACCTGGCGATGTTGGCCCGAACCTCAGACCAGACCCTCCGTCGCGAGGGCTTCAGCCAGGTCCGGCGCCTGCGATCGACCGACGAGGTGGCCGCACTGCGCGTGACAATCGCCTAGGGCCGTGCTGGTCCCTTGAGATCGGGCAGCTCAGGCGAGATTTCCCCGTCACGGACCCGCCCGAACGGACGAACGCGCACCTCGACCCACACGCCGTTGCGCATGTAGGCGTCGTCGCGGGCAATCGCCATGGCCTCTGCCTCGGAGTCAGCCCGGACGATCATGACCGTCGCGGAGACATCCGCGAACGCGCCCGCTTCGATCACGATCCCATCCGCTCGGAGACGCTGCAGGCGGGCGATGTGTTCGGCACGAAACGGGATGCGCGCCTCGGCGCCATCGGGCGCATAGGTGGCCTCCACGTGCCAGACCGTCTCGATGGGACCGGCTGCCTCGCTCATGCGAACCTCACGCCATGCCCCCGGTGATGAACGCAATCGCGACGAGCGCAAGGGCGACGCCGGCCGCATGCGAAATGGTGATCCGCTCCCGCAGAACCACCGCCGCCAGGATCACCGTGACCACGGGGTACAGCGACGAGAGTACGGCCGCGATCGACAGATCGCCGATCCGGGACGCGGTCAGGAAGGCCGCGTTGCCCACGATGTCCACCAGCCCTACACCCAGCACGAGCGGGAACGTGGAGCGCGGGAGCCGCCACGAGAATCGTCCGACGATCACGACGGCGACGAAGATGGCGATCTCGAGGCCGCGCATCAGGGCCAGCGGAGCGAAGACATGCTGGAGGTCGATGCGGCTGAGGACAGCTCCCAACAGTCCGAGCGAGACACCGCCAACGAGCCCGTAGAGGAGACCGGACGGTCGGTCGGAGGTGTCGTCAGGGACGACGGAGACGACGATCACGGCGACGATCGCCAGGCCGAACCCGAGGATCACCACCGGGGACGGGGCACCCTCCAGGGCGATGCCGATCAGCGCCGGGGTGACGGCGGTGAGGACCGCGGTCACGGGCGCCACGACTCCCATTCGACCAACGGCGAGGCCCCCATACAGGCTCCCGACGCCGATCGCTCCCAGGAACCCGGCGAGGATGGTCAATCCGAGGTCGCCGCCCACCAGCATCGGTTCGCCGCGGACGAGGGCAGCCCCGAGGGCGCCTCCACCACCAACGGCCTGTGTGGCAATCAGCACCCCGAGGATCGGGGCTCGCCGACCAAGCAGTCCCCCGCCGAAGTCGGAGGTGCCCCACAGCACGGCCGCAGCCAGCGCAAGGAGCATCGGAAGGAGGGTCGGGCCAATGTCGGGCATGTTGGATCCGGCCCCGAATCAGTCGGCGCCGGCGTCCACGGCGGTCGGAGCAGGGAGCGTCTGCACGGCATCCGCCGCGGCATCGTAGCGGTCCGAGGTCGTCAGGTAGATGACCTGGAAATCAGCACTGATGCGCTTCAACAGACCCAGGGCTCGTGTGGCTCGAGCGTCGTCCAGGGTGACGAACGGGTCGTCCAGGATCAGCGGCGGGCGCCGATCCCCGGTCACCAGGCGGACCAGGCCGATGCGAGCCGCCAGGTAGACAACGTCGAGCGTGCCCTGGCTCAGGGACTCGACCGGAACCCAGTCGCCCAACTCGGGCGCGAAGACCTCGATGCCGAGGTTGGTGTCATCAACGCGAACGCGGCGGTATCGGCCATCGGTGATCGCCTCGAGGTCCCCGACCATGTGCTTCTCGAGGAACCGCGTTGCCCGCTGCATCGTGGCGCGCTCGGCGGCATCGATCGCCTTGAACGTCCGGTCGTAGATACGCGCACGGCGCTCGAGATTGCCGAGGTGCTCGCGCGCATCGGCAAGCCGCTCGACATGGCCGGCCACGGCCTCCGCGTCAACAGGGTTGGCCTCGACCCGTGCCCGGGCGCCCGCTTCGTCGTCGCGAGCCCGCTCCAGGACGTCCTCCGTGTCACGGACCTCGACCTCCAGGCGCTCCCTGGCGCGGGGTTCCTTGGCAATCGGTCCAAGGTGCTCCAGGGCAGCCGTCTTCTGCTCAATCTCCAGGGCGGCGGAATCGCGGATCCGGGGCAGAACGGCGGACGGTTCACGCCCCACAAGCCCCTCCAGCTGAGCCCGCAGGCGGTCAATCGCCGTGACATGGGCTTCCTCGGCAGCGAGCAGGGCCTCCGCGGCAGCGACATCCGGCAGCTCGAGGCCCGAGAGCTGGTTCGCGATTTCGAATTCCTGTTCCTTGAGTTCCTGCTCCAGCTGCGAGCGGCCCCGGAGGCGCCGATTGATCTCGTCGTCTCGAAGGCTCCGCTCGCTACCAATGTCCTGTGCTCGTACCCGCTGTCGTCGGCCGACCAGCGCGAGGGCAAAGCCCGCGACCGCGAGTGCCAGTGGGCCGATGTAGCCTCCCGGGATTGCCACGATCGACAGGGCACTGAAACCAGCCCCGATGACCCCGACCGCAATCAGGATCAGCGCCGCGATACCCGTGGGTCGCCAGTCGCCTGGTTCGGGTTGTTTGAGTTCGAACTGGACGTCGATGTCCCCGGACAGGATCGCCTGGAGCTCGCCGATTCGGCGATCCAGCTCACGGATCTTGGCGACCACCGGACGGAGGACGGGCAGTGGGTCGCGCGACGGGTGCGCCTCCTCCATGGACGCGACCTGTTCCGTGACGGCCACGGCCTGCCGGTAGCGTTCGAAGCGTTCCTGGGCGACGGTCCGCTCCGCGGTCAAGCGCTCCGCCTGCCTCGCCTTCTCAAGCATGGACCGGCGCTCAGCGAGGGCAATGTCCGCCTCGGCGCGCCGCTCGCGGGCAAGGACGTGTCGGTCCCGATCCCCTTCCAGTTGGGCGAGGCCGGCCTCTCCCCTGTCAACCTCGGCCGCTGACGTGGCCACCTCCGCGGCAGCGAGTTTCAACTGGCCAGGGTGCTTCTCGCCGCCCTTGTTGAGTTCGTGGAGTGCCTTCTCGAGCTTGCGGCGGGCCAGACCCGTGCCCCGGTCCGCGCCGGAGATGGAGGCCTGCAGGCGGTCTCGGAGGGCACTCTCGTCGCGGGCGACGTCATCCATCTCGTGATGGCGCACGGAGGCCGTGGATCTGAAAAACGCCTCGGTTGGAACGCCGGAGAGCTCGGCCAGAATCTGGTCGGCCTGGGCGGGATCCGTGACCACCTGGCCGTCGTAGTCCAGCCGAACCGTGCCCTTCCCGCCGCGAAAGACCTTCTCGAGGGTCCCGTGGGTGGTTCGCTCCAGTTCGTCCTGCTCGAATTCGAGCCGCACCACGGGCCGATCATCATCGCCCGCGCCCCACGAACGTAGTCCGTCCATCTCAGCGGATGCGGAGGTTACCCGGCGCGTCAAGGCCAGCTCCAGCGCGCGCTGGAGGGTCGTCTTGCCGGATTCGTTGGGGCCCCGGACAACCGTCAGACCGCGATCCAGCTCGAGATCCAGGTCTCGATGCTGGCGAAGATTGGCGATCTGGATACGCGTGATCCTCACAGGGTCACCTCCTCGCCAACGAGGAGAAGGCGCCCGAGTCGGAGAATGTCTCGCGCCTCGGCGGCGGCGGCCTCGTCATTCGCGGCCTCCAGCTCGGCGATGGTCGCCTGGGCGTCACGGACGAAGGCGCCGAGGATCGTGTCCTCGGGCGGCAGTGGCCCTTCGATCATGGCCGGGGTTGACCCATCCCGGATGCGCACCTTCAGGAAGCGGTCCGCGACCTCCGACTCGACCTCTTCGACCTGGAGATCGAGGGCGTCCGGGCGGATGCCGATGAGCCGGACATCGAGGACGAGGTCAGGATCTGCCCGCCGTGCCAGGGCGTCGATCAGGGCGGGCTGCGAGGCCAACGTTGCGGCATCGATCTCCAGCTTCTCGAACCGCGTCCGCCCGACCCGTGCCTCCTCGAACTTGACCTCGTGAACGTTGTTCCTGACCTCGAGCGTCACGAGGAGGACGTTGCCGGCCCGGTCCTGGTCCAGGGCCACCGGCTCCGGGGCGCCGGGGTAGGCATAGACGGTCCCTCCGGCCGTCCCATGCTGGGTTGAGTGCCAGTGGCCGAGGGCCAGGTAGTCCAGCTTGCTGGCTGCGATCTCATCGGTGGTGAATACGACCTGGTCGTGCTCGGTCTGCTTCGGAATGGCGATGGAGCCGTGGATCATGCCGATCTGCCAGGTGGAGGGATCACCCTCGATATCGAAGCCCTGGAGTGGCGAGTGCGGGGCGCGCTTGGTTGCGAACACCCGGGCATGGACGGTTGCGTCCAGGGCCTCGAATCGAATGGATGGTCGGTCCGGGGTCAGGATCGTGACGAAGTCCGTGCCCTCTGCACCGGCGAGCTTCGGAAAGTCATAGGCCCGGTAGATGGAGGCCCGATCGTAGACATCGTGCGTGCCCGGGATCAGGACCGTCCGGATGCGAGCATCAACGAGCCGCTTCAGCTCGGCTGCCACTCGATCCACCGAGCGACGAGGCTGGACGTTCGAGTCGAACAGGTCACCCGAGATCAGGAAGAGGTCGACCTTCTCGGCGATTGCACCGTCCACGCTCAAACGGAAGGCCGCGAACTGGCGCTCGCGCTGGGCAGTTGCCTGAGCCCCCAGGTCCGTATGACGGGCCCCAAGGTGGACATCGGCGGTGTGGAGCACTCGGAGCATCGGGTCGACGGGCCTCCTTGCGCGCGGGTTGTTCGGCAGGCTCAGGGCGCCCGACCCGACTGGGCCGGCGGTCTCCACCGATTCGGCGGATTCCGACGGCCCTCGGGGTCCGACGAACGAGGCGCCCCCATTGCTCCCCGCCCGTCCTCCGAACCGTTGCCGATCATTGTGACAGGTAGCGTGGCACACCTTCTCGGCCGGACGCTGGCGCCCAGCCGGGAGGCCGGGCGGTCCGTGGCAAGTGCTCCGACTGCCCATGAACGAGGCGCCCGAGGTCCCCGTGGGAAGATCCGATGTATCCTCCGGACAACGAAACTGGTGCGGCCCGCCCAAGGGACTCCATATCGGCACCAAGGGATGTGTGGCCTCGGCTTTTCGCCGACTTCGCCCTTTCCCTGCCGATCCCGCGGGGCGCGCCAAGGTGAAACATCGCGCTCGGGAGGCACTCTGTGACTTACGCGGATCGGACGCTCAGTTGCGTCGACTGCACCCAGGAATTCATCCACTCGGCGGACGATCAGAAGTACTACGCGGAGAAGGGTTTCTCCTCCGAGCCCAAGCGGTGTGTTTCATGCCGGGCCAGCCGACGAGCGGCTCGTGACGGCGGTGGCGGCTACGACGCCCGCGACCTCGGCGGACCACGCGGTTACGAGAACGGCTCGAGCCGCGAGTTCTTTGCGGTTCTCTGTTCGGATTGCGGCAACCAGGCACAGGTCCCCTTCCGGCCTCGCATGGATCGCCCAGTCTATTGCTCGGACTGCTTCCGCAAGGTCCGCCCGGAGTAGGGACCGAAATCGCTGGTCCTGCCGGACCGCCGGTCTCCACGGACCTCGGGGATCGAGCGGCGCACAGATCGGGCAGCGCCCGCGCCGCGTAACGAGATCAGAGGCTGAACGCCTCACCTGACCGATATCGCTGACGATGCCGCCCGCGCCAGACCGTCACGCGGCCCGCGCCGACAACCCGCCAGCCATCGCCAAAGTCCACGGCCGCAGTGCCCTCGTCCAGTCCCAGGACGGCCACGCCCCGTGGCGCCTGGAGCGCCATCATCGCCATGAGGGCCTCGGGCCAGCCGTCGTAGTGCGGCAGCACGGCCACGCCGGCCACCAATCCCTGCGCCGGGGACCACCGCGCTGGCCAGGGCAGCCGCCGACGGCGGAAATCCAGTTGTAGTTCGGCCATGACCATGGCCCCAGCGGAACAGCCGGCGATCGCTGCCCCCCGACCGTGTGCAGCCCGGATCGCGGCACCGAGGGGACTTCCGGCCAGGACATCCCGCAGGTACCCCGGTTTGCCGCCCGAGAGGTAGATCAGGTCGGCTTCACCGATTGCCTGCAGAGAGGCGGCATCGAACCCATCGGCCACAGTCTGAACCAGCACCGGCTCGACTTCGGCGCCGAGGGCCGCGAAGTGGTGGCAGCCCATATCCGCCCAGCGCCGAAACACGGCCTCGCCGTCGGGCGCGCTCGCCGTGGGAAGGATCGCAACGCGCGGTCGGGATCGCCCGCTGGCGGCGAGGAGGTCGCGATCAAGCGCAACCATCCCGGGCAGGAATTCTCCAGCGCCGATGAGCGCCACGGGTCCGG
>JBDTQY010000145.1:0-2866 GCA_039931955.1 Chloroflexota bacterium | reverse complement strand
GAAGTTCGCGTTTGATCTCCAGACCCACGACGAAGAAGAACACGGCCATCAGGAGGTCGTTGACCCAAAGCAGGAGCGGCTTCTCCAGCGACCACGCCCCAAACCTGAGCCCTGCCTTTAGGTCGAGCAGGTCGAAGTAACCGGCCGCCCAGGACGAATTGGCGAGTACAAACGCGGCGATCGCCGCGGCGATCAGGACGATCCCGCTGGAACTCTCCGTCCTGATGAAATCCTGGAGAGGCGTCAGGATGATCTCGACGACGGATCGTTCGCGTGCCCGTTGCATTCCGCCATCGTATCGGGCCAAGCCGTACGTGTGCGCATACACTCGCCGACAGGAGGAGCAGCGCGGTAACGCATCGGCGCATGCCCGTCAGGCGAGGGGCCGGGAGCGAATTGCCGCCCGCGCGCAACTTCAGGGGAGGGTTTGGGCGGTGATCAGAGTCTGTATCGCAGGCGCAACCGGGTGGGCCGGTCGGGCGCTCGCCGCTGCGGTGCTCCAGGCGCAGGACCTGGAGCTGGTGTCCGCCGTCGCTCGAACCACGGCCGGAGCCGACCTGGGTGAGGCCCTCGGTGGCGCTCGGCTTGGACTCCTCGTGTCTGCCACCGTCGATGAGGCACTGGCGGAGGGTGTCGACGTCATGGTCGACTACACCTCGCATGCGGCCGTCGAATCGAATGTACGCGCCGCCATCGAGCGTGGCGTGTCGGTCGTCGTCGGGTCCTCGGGCCTGACCGCGGAAGCGCTTCGGGCGATCGACGTCCTTGCTCGAGAACATGGGGTCGGTGTCATCGCCGCCGGCAACTTCTCGATCACGGCCGCGCTGGCCCAGGCCTCCGCGCTCTTGGCGGCGAAGTACCTCCCCACGGTCGAGGTCATCGACTACGCCGACGCCGCAAAGCCGGACGCGCCAAGTGGAACGGCGCGTGAGTTGGCGGATCGACTAGCGGACAGCGGTGCGTCCTCAACGCCCGTCGCGCCTGACGTTGATGCGGTCAACCGGGCTGCGCGCGGTGCGGAAGTTGGCCATGTTCGAGTTCACTCGGTGCGCCTGCCGGGGTACACGCTGTCCACGGAAATCGTCTTTGGCCAGATCGGTGAGCGGCTCACGATCCGGCACGACGCTGGCTCGTCTGCAGAGCCATACATCGCCGGCACGCTGCTCGCAATCCGCCGCGTCGCAGGGCGGGTTGGGCTGACCAGGGGCCTCGACACGCTCCTCACGGAGTAGTGGCGCGGGCGCGCTGAGGCGTGCAGGGGGCCAGGTCAATCGGCCTCCTGACTGATCTCACCTCGCTCGCTACCCTTAGCCACCCATGGCTCACGAATTCATCTACACCTCGTACCGGCTCGCCCGACACTATCCGCCGGATCGGACGGTGCTCGAGAACATCTCCCTGTCCTTCTACCCGGGCGCCAAGATCGGCGTCATCGGGGCAAATGGGGCCGGCAAGTCGAGCCTGCTACGGATCATGGCCGGCCTCGATGACGGGTTCACTGGCGAGGCACGCCTGACCCCCGGGTTCACAGTCGGTTATCTCAGCCAGGAACCCCAGCTGGACCCGGCGAAGGATGTGAAGGGAAACGTCCTCGACGGTGTCCGTCCGGTCCAGGACCTCATCGACCAGTACAACGCTGTCATGGCGAAGTGGTCCGAGCCGGATGCTGACTACGAGGCGATCGGGGCGGAGCAGTCCTCGCTGGAGGATCGAATCAACGCCGCGGATGCGTGGAATCTTGAACGCAATGTCGACATCGCAATGGATGCCTTGCGCTGCCCGCCGGACGACGCCAGGGTCGCCAACCTGTCGGGCGGTGAGAAGCGTCGGGTCGCCCTCTGTCGGCTCCTCCTCCAGCACCCGGACCTCCTCCTGCTCGATGAGCCAACAAACCACCTTGACGCCGAGTCGGTCGAATGGTTGGAGCGCTTCCTCCAGGAGTACGCGGGCACCGTCGTGGCGATCACTCACGATCGCTACTTCCTCGACAACGTCGCCCAGTGGATCCTCGAGCTGGATCGTGGCCGCGGGATCCCGTTCTCCGGGAACTACTCGAGCTGGCTGGAGCAGAAGCTCGAGCGGATGTCCACCGAGTCGAAATCCGTTGACGCGCGTCAGCGCACGCTCGCCCGCGAACTCGAGTGGGTGCGCCTGTCGCCCAAGGCCCGACAGGCCAAGGGCAAAGCTCGCCTGACCGCCTACGACAAGCTTCTGGCCGAGGCCCAGGAAGAGAAGGGTTCAGCTCGGGAACTGGAGATCGCCATTCCGCCCGGCCCACGACTGGGCGACACCGTCATCGAGGTCAAGAACCTGCGAAAGGGCTACGGCGATCGCCTCCTGATCGAGGACCTGACGTTCTCTCTTCCGCGGGCCGGGATCGTCGGCATCATCGGGCCGAACGGCGCCGGCAAGACCACCCTGTTCCGCATGATCGTCGGAGGCGAGGGCCCGGACAAGGGTTCGATCCAGATCGGCGAAACGGTCGAGATGAGCTACGTGGACCAGGCCCGCGACGATCTGCGACCGGACCTGACCGTCTTCCAGGAGATCACTGACGGCGTCGAGGTGGTCAGGGTCGGCTCCCGGGACATCCCAGCCCGCGCCTATGTCTCCAGCTTCAACTTCCGGGGCACGGACCAGCAGAAACTCGTCGGCGCGCTCTCGGGCGGTGAGCGAAATCGCGTCCACCTCGCCAAGCTCCTGCAGTCCGGCGGCAATGTCCTGCTCCTGGACGAACCGACCAACGACCTCGACGTCGATACGCTCCGGGCTCTGGAGGCTGGGCTTGAATCGTTTCCCGGCTGTGTCGTCGTGATCAGCCACGATCGCTGGTTCCTCGACCGGATCGCAACCCACATCCTGGCGT
>JBDTQY010000144.1:0-12467 GCA_039931955.1 Chloroflexota bacterium | reverse complement strand
CCGAGATCCTCAAGGCCGAGGGCGAGCGCCAGGCGGCGATCCTCCGGGCCGAGGGGTTCAGCGAGGCCCTGACGCGGATCTTCTCGGCCGCCAAGGGCATCGATCAGAAGACGATGGCCCTGCAGTACCTGGAGGCGCTCAAGGCACTCGGCGCCAGCCCGTCCACCAAGTTCGTGATCCCGACCGAGTTCACCCGGATGCTCGAACCGCTGACGGGCTTCATCGAAACCGGAATGGGCAGCAAGTCCAGCGCTTCGGAGTAGTTCGACTGCCGCATGCAACAGCGGGTCGGAGAATCTCCGACCCGCTCGCTATACTCGCAACGCTCGAAGCGGTTCCGGGTCGTGCGACCCACGGGACGTGGCGATCGAATGGGGGAGCCCGGCAGGTATGACGAAGATCCTCGTCGTCGATGACGACCAGAATGTCCAGAGACTTCTCCGCGCGACGCTGAAGCAGGCGGGGTTCGAGGTCGTCGTCGCCGGCGACGGCGAAGAGGGCATCCGTCTCTGGGAGATGGAGGTACCGAACCTCATCCTGCTCGACGTGACGTTGCCGAAGAAGGACGGCTACGAGGTGGCGGCACATATCCGTGGCGTCGAGGGCAGCGACGCCCACGTGCCGATCATCATGCTGACCGCCGAGAAGGACGTTTCCCAGAAGGTTCGTGGCCTTCGGGCAGGGGCGGATGACTACCTCGTCAAGCCCTTCCACCAGGCTGAGCTGCTGGCCCGGATGAAGGGCCTTCTGGCGCGTTTCTCCGTTCAAGAGCACGTTGGTGGTTCCAAGGCCCCGCTCGGTCGACTCGTGGCGTTTTATGGGGCCAAGGGTGGGGTCGGGACGACCACCATTGCGATCAATACTGCCATCGCCCTGCACACCGAAGCGCAGCAGCGCGTCGCCCTCGTGGATGCCGTTCTCCAGTTCGGCGATCACCGCGTCTTCCTCGATCTCGGCAACGACCGGAAGAGCATTTCGGATCTCGTGTCGTCCGCGACGATTGACGCGGATCTGTTGAAGTCCGTCCTCGTCCACCATGACTCAGGGATCGATCTCCTCCTTGCCCCGCCGAACCCGGAAGAGGGCGACCGCGTCAGCGAAGCGCAGATGGTCCAGATTCTGGATGCCCTGCGGACGATGTATGACTACGTCATCGTTGACGTCGAGAACCGGCTCGAGGATCGGACACTGTCGGTACTGGACCATGCCGATCAGATCTTTCTCGTCATGACGGCCGACCTGTCGTGCCTGAAGAACGTCCGGCTGACCCTCGAGACGCTCGGCCGGATCGGCTACGAGGATCGCAAGGTCAAGTTGCTCCTGAACCGATCGAACGCCTTCACCGGCATCAGCATCCAGGCCGCGGAAGGGGTCCTGAAGCGGCCGTTCGAGCATAAGATCACGAACGAGTACCGCGTGGCCATCAGCGCCCAGAATTCCGGTTCACCGTTCTCCTTCACCAAGGCGGATACGCCGATCGGTCGGGAAATTGCCGCCCTGGCCGCGTCCATCGCGGCTCCCGTGGCCGTGGCGAAGACGACCGGCCGCTAGCAGCGACTGGCGCCGGGCGGGCGCCGGTCTACGTCGGCTGGCGGCTGAGCGGGAGCGCCGAGCTGCCCGGACGCTGGAGACGCTGACAAGCCCGAGTCGACCTGCCGATAAGCGTCACCCCGTAGCCTCGCCGGGTGCTGGCAACGCTTGTCTCGGCGACACTCCTCGGACTCGACGGGCGGCCCATCCGGGTCGAGGTTGATGTCGCGCCCGGCCTTCCCGGGTTTTCGATCGTTGGCCTGGCAGATGCCGCTCTGCGCGAGGCTCGGGAGCGGGTCCGCGGTGCGATAAGGAACGCCGGGTACGTCTACCCGCCGCGCCGGATCACGGTGAACCTTTCACCAGCGGATCTCCCGAAGGCGGGGACCTCCGTCGACCTCGCCATCGCGATCGGCATCCTGCTGGGATCGGAGCAGGTGAAACCAGGCAGTGGTCGGATCGCGATCATTGGCGAGCTTGGCCTCGGCGGCGACGTCCGCTCCGTACCGGGCGTCCTGCCCATGCTGGCTGCACTCCACCGCTTCGGAGTCACCAAGGTGCTGGTGCCCCTGGACGCCTGGCCAGAGGCATCGCTCGTGACGTCGATGACGGCCATCCCGTGCCGGACGCTGGCCGAGGCCGCGGATCTGCTGCGGGCGCGGCGAAGGCGGCGGCCCGATGCGCCCGCCCGGGTGGCCCTGACCGAGCACTCCCACGCGCGAGATCCTCTCGGCGCCGGCACCCAACGCGGCGCGCAATCGTCCGATGGTTGGCGTGGATCGGTCGTCCCGGATCTGGCCGAGGTCCGAGGCCAGGCCGAGGCGAGGCGGGCCCTGGAGGTTGCCGTCGCAGGCGGACACGGGCTGCTCGTCATCGGGCCTCCCGGGGGCGGCAAGACCCTTCTGGCGCGGACAATTCACGGATTGACGCCACCGCTTGATGATGCCGCAGCGCTCCAGGCGACCGTGGTCGCCTCGGCATCTGGCGAGGGTCCAATCAGTGAGCTGGCTCGGCGGGCGCCGTTCCGCGCTCCACACCACACGAGCTCGTATGCCGCCATCGTTGGGGGCGGCCCGTTGCTGCGGCCCGGGGAAGTCACCCGCGCCCACGGCGGCACCCTCTTCCTTGATGAACTCCCGGAATTCGACCGAGACGTTCTTGAGGCGCTGCGCCAGCCCCTCGAGGATGGCTGCGTGACGATCGCCCGGGCAGGACGAAGCGTCACCTTCCCAGCGGCGTTCCAACTGGTGGCGGCGATGAACCCGTGCCGGTGCGGCTTCGCGGGTACCCCGCGCTGCACATGCCCGAAAGGTCTTCCAGAGCGATACGTGAGTCGGATCTCGGGGCCGCTGCGCGATCGAATCGATCTCTGGGTCTGGATGCCCAGCGTGGGTGCAGCGGCGATCATGGCCGGCGTCGAGCCCGAGAACTCGACAACCGTTGCCGCTCGGATCGCGTCGGCTCGACTTCGACAGCGGGCGCGTGCGGACGGGCAGCTCAACGCCCGGATGTCGGGCAGGACGCTCCGTGCGAGTTGCCTCCTGACGCCCGCCGTACGCAGCCGGACGATTGCCCTGGCGGATGCGGAGCGCCTCTCGGGCCGAGGGACGGATCGGCTCCTGCGGGTCGCACGAACGATCGCGGACCTGGCTGAGTCGGAGGCCGTTGAGACGATCCACCTCGAGGAGGCCGCAAGGTGGCGAGCCCCGGGTATGCGACCGTTGCTGTCGCTGGCGAGCTGACATGGAACGGATTGGCGATGCGGTACCCGGTCGTACGTCCCCCGGGGATCGGGACGCGCTGGTCGTGCTGGCGTCGGTCGGTGGGATCGGCCCGATCACCTTGGATAGGCTGCTCGGGACTGTCGGCCGGCCAGCCCAGGTTCTGGAGATGGCTCGACGTCGAGACGGCGCCCGGGCCGCCCAGGATGCAACCCGGGATGCGCGGACCGGCCGCCCGTCGCTGACGGCCGCGGCGGCGCACGAGCTTGTGGCGGCCGCGCGGTCCCCGGAGGAAGTCCTCGTGGCCCTGCGCGACGCTCACGTCCACGCCTTGACGAGGTGGGATTCCGGCTACCCTCGTCGACTGCGCGAGATCGACCTGCCACCGCTTGTCCTGTTTGTAAGAGGCTCGGATGCTGCCCTCGAGCCTCGTGCCGCCGTGGCCGTTGTTGGCACCCGCCGACCGACGGACCGGGGACGGCAGATCTCGGCCCGGATCGGCGCCAGCCTCGCTCGTGCGGGCGCGCTCGTGGTCAGCGGGCTGGCGATCGGCATCGATGGCGAGGCGCATGCCGCGGTCGTTCGAGAGTCCGGGACCACGGTTGCCGTCATCGGGGGCGGCCACGCCCGGATGACGCCAGCGTCGCATGATCGGCTGGCCGACGCCATCGTGTCCGGCGGCGGTGCTGTCGTCTCCGAGCACGCGCCCGGGACCGAGCCTACACGCGGGACCTTTCCGCGCCGCAATCGCCTTATCAGCGGCCTGTCGGACGCCGTCGTGGTCGTCGAAGCCGGCGCTCGGAGTGGAGCGTTGCTCACGGCTGCGTGGGCGCTGGAACAGGGTCGGGAGTGCTTCTTCGTCCCTGATTCGATCGATGCACCGCAGTCCGCGGGGTCGCTGGCCTGGCTTCGCGACTACGCCGGCGTCGCCAGGATCGTGGCCGGGATTCCGCAGCTCCTGGAGGATCTCGGCCTGGTCGCTGATCTGGCCGGGGAAGTGGCGAACGCTCATTCGGAGGGCCCCTCCGCCGGCGGGCTGAAACCGTCTGGCCGAGCGGCCCGGGCGCCATCGCTGGAGGCGGTCGCACTCGGGTTGCCGGTCCGCGAAGGCGCGTTGGTGCGGGCGATCGGCGCCGGCGCAACCACGGCCGACGAGGTCGCCGCGCTCACGGGGCTGGCGATCGGAGCCGTTCTGGGTGGGCTGACCGTGCTCGAACATCGGGGCCTGGTGGAGTCGGTCTATGGGCGCGTTCGGCTCACCCATGCCACGTAACCGGAGCCGGACCAACGGGCGTCACGCCCTCGGGAAGGGTCTTCCGTGCTATCCTGCCGCCGGCTGTGAGGAGGAGGACCAGCGTGGCATTGATGCCGCCGACTTTCACCTCGAAGTCAGGAGACGCTCCATATTGCAGAAGTTCCTCGCGGCCAGCCTCGCGATCCCTGTCCTGGTCATGGTCTACATGCGCACCCTCATCGGGGGTGTCGGCCGACGACCGATACTGATCGCCGCCGCAGCTCTCGCCGTGACCGCCGGCATAGCCGCGGCGATGACGCAGCCGACCCCTGCTTCCGGCAAGTTGCCATCCGCCCCTGGGGTCCTCGAAGCTGCTGAATTTGCGCCCTTCATCCGGACGAGCGAATCGCCGTCTGCCGAGATCACGATCACGTTCCCCGCGGCAATGAACGCATCGAGCGTCGAGCGACTCCTGCGGGTCGATCCGTCCGCCGCAATCGAGACGTCCTGGGACGCCACCGAAACGATGCTGACCATCAAGCCCAGGACCAGCTGGACGGCGGCCACGATCCACACCATCACCGTGGAAGCCGGCGCCCTTGACGCGAACGGGCGCCCACTCGACCACCGTGTCCGGGCGGCATTCCTGACCCGCGAAGCATTCGCCGCTTCGATCTCCCCGACCGAATCTGTTGGCGCCGAGGCGCTGGTCACGACGCACTTCCGTGTCGAGTTCGCCGGCGTCGTCGACATTGCGAGCATCGCCCTGGCGATTGATCCGTCCGTGGAGGGGCAGATCGGTCCCGCGGCGGACAGCAGCTCGGAATCGACCGTCCTCGAATTCGTGCCCACCAATCCCCTGGCAGCCGGGCAGGCGTACTCCGTATCGCTGGCACCCGGCGCTCGAGATGTCGAAGGGGGTCGGATCGACGCAGCCAGCGTCGTGATCAAGACGGCGGCGCCGCCGTCGGTGGTCCGCTTCCGGCCCGTGATCGGTGCCACGAGCGTCGGCTGGAGTCAGAACCTGTCGGTGCGATTCACCGAGCCGATGGACCGAGCGAGCACCGAGGCCGCCTGGTCCGTGACCCAGGATGGAAAAGCCGTCGCTGGAGTCACATCGTGGGCTGAGAATGACACGGTCCTGGTCTTCAACCCGAGCGCCGTTCTCGGATACAGTCAGAAGGTCGTCATGGGACTCGCTACCACCGCAGCGTCCAGGATCGGACTCCCGCTGGAGTCGGCCACCAGCGCAGCGTTCACCACCGCGCCGAGGCCCGCGCCAAAGCCAGTGACACGGACAGGCGGCTCCGGTGGGTCGATCGGCGGCAGCACGTGGGCGGCGGTCGAGGGCTACTACCTGAAGCTCATGAACTGCACCCGCACCGGTGGATTGGTGACCTCGACGGGCGCCTGCTCAAGTCCAGGGGGACGATCCGTGGCAGCGCTCTGGCAGGACTCCGGCATCTCCTCCAAGGTTTCGCGGCCGTACGCCAAGAAGCTGGCGGTCAACAACATCTGCTCCCACTACTCGGGCGGAACGCCGGGTTCACGCCTCTCAGCCGCCGGCTACAAAAACTACGTCTGGGCGGAGAACCTCGGTTGTCGCAGCGGAAATCCGTACGCAGCCGTGCTCGCATCGCACCTCTACTTCCAGAGCGAGCGGTCGTACGGCGGCGGCCACTATGTGAACCTCATGAACGCGGCGTACGACCGCGTCGGGATTGGCGTGTGGGTTTCCGGCGGGCGGGTCCGACTCGTCGTCGACTTCTACCGCCCAGGGTGATGGTGCGGCCCTGATCCGCAACGTCGTCGTCCACCTCTTCAACGAGCAGCCGGTCATGGCGGACCTTTTCGAGATGCCGACGTCGCGTGATGGCGGGCTCATCCTGACGAACCTCCGGACCCTGGACGGTCGCCGCCCGACCTTTGCCGATCAGAGCGGTTCCACCTTCTTCTTTCCGTACCAGCACATCCGGTTCGTCGAGGTTCCATCAGATCGCGCTGGAGCGGCGGATGGAGACCCGGCCGATGACGCTCCGGCCCCTGTGGCACCCCGGGCTGGGGGCGAAGACGACGATATCGACGAGGACTTCCTGCGCCGCATCCGCGAGGCCTGAGCTCCGAGACTGAGGCGGAGGAGACGGCGATAACGGTCCGGCGCTCGTCGGTGGCTATACTCCCGGCGATGCCGAAGCACCTGGTGATCGTGGAGTCGCCGGCCAAGGCGCGGACGATCGAGCGCTACCTCGGCGACGATTACCGCGTCCTGGCGTCGTACGGGCACGTCCGCGATCTGCCCGAGAATCCCGGCAAGGGAAAGTTCGGCGTGGATGTGGACAACGGGTTCGTTCCTGAGTATGTCATCGCCGAGGACCGGCGAAAGCACGTCGACGCGATCGCGAAAGCGGCCCGCACGTCGGACCTGGTCTACCTCGCGACGGACCTGGATCGCGAAGGTGAAGCCATTGCCTGGCATGTCGCCGAGGCGGCCGGCGTACCGGCCCTCAAGACGCGTCGGGTCACATTCTCGGAGATCACGCAGCCTGCCATCGAGGAGGCCTTCCGGCACCCGCGCGAGATCGATCTCGATCTCGTCGACGCCCAGCAGGCTCGCCGGATCGTGGACCGGCTCGTCGGCTACACGCTGAGCCCCCTCATTTCGAAGAAGGTCCGGAGCGGCCTGTCGGCAGGCCGTGTCCAGTCGGTTGCCGTTCGCCTCGTGGTGGAGCGAGAGCGCGAGGTCCTCGCGTTCACGGCTCGGGAGTACTGGACACTCAAGGCCCTGCTCGCCACGGGAAGCGGGGAGTCCTTCTCGGCGGAACTGGTCAGGATCGACGACAAGCCTCTCGAGATTTCGGACGCGGAGACGGCCGAGGTTCACGCGGCATCCATCCGGACGCGGACCTTCGCCGTCGCTTCGATCGGGACCCGCAAGCAGCAGCGCAACCCTGCCGCACCCTTCACAACATCGACCCTGCAGCAGGAGGCCAGCCGAAAACTCGGGTTCAGCCCGAAGCGAACAATGTCGGTCGCCCAGCGCCTCTACGAGGGCGCGGACACGCCCGACGGGCACGTCGGGCTGATCACGTACATGCGAACTGACTCAACCGCCATCGCGGGAGTCGCCATGGGCGAGGCCCAGGAGGTGATCACGGCACGCTACGGCGAGACCTATGGCATGCCCAAGGGCCGCGTCTACCGGACGAAGGCAAAGGGCGCCCAGGAGGCTCACGAATCCATCCGACCGACGAGTTTCGGCCGGGATCCGGACTCGCTCGCGAGCGCCCTCAAGCCGGAGGAACTCCGCCTGTATCGGCTCATCTGGCAGCGCGCCCTCGCGTCGCAGATGGCGGCCAAATCCCTCGAGACCACGACCGCGGAGCTGACGGACGGGCCCTACCAGCTGCGCGCCAGCGCCACGAAAACCCTCTTCGACGGCTTTTCCCGCGTCTACACCGAAGGGCGCGACGACGAAACGGATGAGGACGAGGCCGAGAGCCGACTGCCGACCCTGGCCCAGGGTGATCGGGTGTCCGTGACGGACGTCGTGCCGACGCAGCACTTCACCGAGCCGCCGCCGCGCTACACGGAAGCGTCCCTGGTCAAGGCACTCGAGGAACACGGGATCGGCCGTCCGTCCACCTACGCTGCAACCTTGTCCACCATCGTCGACCGTGGCTACGTCCGAATCGAGGACCGGCGTCTTCGACCGGAATTGATCGGGGAGATCGTCACGGATCTGCTCGTCGAGCATTTCGGGGACTACGTGAACGTCACCTTCACCGCCCGGATGGAGGAGGAGCTGGACGAAGTCGCCCGTGGCGAACGCAAGTGGGTCCCACTCCTCGAGGCCTTCTACCCGCCGCTCCGGGATCGCGTGAACGAGAAACGACGCGAGTTGAAACGGGCCGACTTCACGACGGTCGCCTCCGATGAAGTCTGTTCGCTCGGCCATCCGATGGTCGAACGGCTGGGCAGGAATGGGCGATTCCTTGCCTGTTCGCTGTTTCCCGAGCACAAGGAATCCCGCCCGCTCCCGGGTGATGAGACGCCGGAGCTGGAGGGAACCGGCGAGCCTTGCCCGAAATGCGGCGAAGGCGTACTCGCGTCGAAGCGCGGCCGGTTCGGCCCGTTCGTGGGTTGCTCAAGGTATCCGGACTGCGACTTCATCCAGCGAGACGGCCCGCCCCCGCCGGATCCGCTTCCGTTCGAGGTGGTCTGCCCCAGGAACGGGGACGGGCATCTCACGCCCCGCCGCGCCCGGCGAACAGGCAACGTGTTCTGGGGCTGCTCCGCGTACCCCAAGTGCGACTACACGAGCAATCACGAGCCCCTCGGCGCCCTGCACGACGTCGACGAGGGACCGGTTGCTCGGCGCGACGACGGAGCCCTCTGCCTGAAGTGCGGTGCAGCGATCGAGTTGCCGCCGGGTGATTCTCCCGTGCTGGGGCTGCGTCTGGCCGGCGGTCCGCCCGATCCTGCGGCGGTTGCCCCGAAACGCCCGCGCGCCGGAAGTTCCCGCGGAGCCTCTGGCGCTCCCAAGCGAGGATCACGCTCGAGTGGCTCGCGGACCGGTGTCGGATCGGGCAGCAAGGCTCGCGGGACCCGCTCCGGCGGCCGGACTGGCGGCAGCGCGGAAGCGTGACGGCCACGGCGGCCGGTCCGCTCGCCACTCCCTCGGCACTCGCACGATACCTGCGGACGCTGGCTGCCCGTGACGTTTCGACTCATACGCAGCGCTCGTACCGGACGGCGATCCTGGCGTACCTCGCATGGCTGGACGAGCGAGGCGTGGACTGGCGGTCGCCGTCGCGCAGCCATCTCCGCGCGTACCTCGCTCACCTGACCACGATCAACGCGCGGTCGTCCGTTGCCCAGCGCCTGGCAGCCATTCGAGCGTTTCACCGATTCGCCGTGCGTGATGGTCTCACCAGCGGCGATCCGTGGGGCGTCATCGCAACGCCGAAGCTGCCGCGGCGCCTGCCCCGAGTCCTGGAGATCGA
Organism: Chloroflexota bacterium; assembly: GCA_039931955.1. Classification (GTDB taxonomy): domain Bacteria; phylum Chloroflexota; class Limnocylindria; order Limnocylindrales; family CSP1-4; genus UBA5189. The sequence continues at coordinate 2,979 of JBDTQY010000144.1, read as the reverse complement.
GCAGATGGATCGGCTGCTGGGGGCCATCGACACGGAACTGGTCGCGGCCGAGGTGCGAGGCCCGGCGGTCGCCGTCGCGCTAGCGCTCCGTGACCGGGCGGTGGTCGAGGTCGCCTATGCGGCCGGGCTTCGCATCAGCGAGCTGGCGGCGGCCGATCTCGGGTCCCTCGAGCTTCGGCGCGGTGAGATCCGTGTCCTGGGCAAGGGCCGCAAGGAGCGCATCGGGCTCATCGGGGGACCCGCGCGATCGGCACTCGGGGCCTATCTCGATGAGGGCCGTGGGATCCTTCTCTCCCAGCGAACCGGACCTGGCCCGGATCCTGTCGGAGTGTTCCTGAACCACCATGGCGAGGCGATCGGCGTCCGTGGGCTCCGCTACCGAATCGATCGGCTCTGCCGACTGGCCGGCCTGCCCGAGGGCGTCTCTCCGCACACGCTCCGCCATTCGTTTGCGACGCATCTGCTGGACGGTGGCGCGGATCTGAGGATCGTCCAGGAGCTGCTCGGGCACGAGAGCCTGGCGACGACCCAGATCTATACGCATGTGTCGCCAGCTCGTCTCCAGGCTGCCTACCGGGACGCGCATCCGAGGGCCCGACGCGCGCCCATGGCGGATGCAGCGGCGGACCCGTCCCGGAACGGTTCGTGAGCGGGTCGGTCGCCCCGGATCGAGGCTCGGCGCTGATCCGGGCTGGGGCAATCCTGTCCGCGACCTATTTCGCCTCCCGCGTCCTCGGCTACGCGCGGACGCTCGTGCTCGGCACCACCTTCGGCGCAGGGCCGGAACTCTCCGCCTTCTATGCCGCGTTCCGCCTCCCGGATCTCATCTACCAGATCGTGGCAGCCGGGGCCATGGGTTCGGCGCTCATTCCGGTCCTGTCGGGGTTGCTGGCCAAGGGGGAGCGGGCCCATGCCTGGAATGTCGTCGCAACATTGGCGAACCTCCTCCTGCTGGCGCTCGCGATCCTGGCCGGCATCGCCTTCGTCGCGGCGCCGACGATCGTCGGGTACCTCACGCCCGGCTACCACGGCGACATCCTCATCCAGACCGTGGAACTGACGCGGATCATGCTCGCGGCGCCTATCCTGCTGGCCCTGGGTGCGGTCGCCACCAGCGCGCTGAACGCCGAGGGGCGATTTACCGCGGCTGCGCTCGCGCCGATCGTCTATAACCTCATGATCATCGCCGGGGCCGTTGTCCTGGGCCCGAGAATCGGCGTGACCGGGGTGGCAATCGGCGTCGTGGTCGGCGCGGCCGGCCACCTGGCGATCCAACTTCCGTCGATCTTCCGGCTGGGCTTTCGGCCGATCCTTCGGATCGATCTCGAGGACAGTGCCGCCAGACGCGTCCTCGGCCTGCTCGGGCCCCGTGCCCTGGGTCTTGGCGCGACCCAGGTCACGTTCATCGTCATGACCGCTCTCGCCTCCTCGCTTGGTGACGCCGCGGTCGCCACGTACTCGATCGCGTTCGCCCTCCTCCAGATCCCGCTGGGCGTGATCGGGATTCCCCTTGGGATCGTGATCTTCCCGTCCATCTCGCGCGAGCACGCGCTCGGTGCCATCGGGACCTATGTGTCGCTGGTCACCCGGGCGGTCCGGCTCCTGATCTTCGTCATGGTCCCGCTTGCCGCGCTCGGAATGGCGCTCCGGGTGCCCATGGTCGAGCTTCTCTTCGGGTACGGCCGCTTTGATCGGGACGCCATCGAGGGCACGGCCGGGATCCTGGCCGCATTCCTGTTCGGACTTCCGGCCCACGCCTCCATCGCCGTCCTCGCCCGGGCGTTCTATGCCCGGCAGGACACCAGGACGCCCGTTGTGGCCGCGATCCTGGCGGTCGTGATCAACACCACGCTGGGCGTGGCGTTCGTGGGCCCACTCGGGCTTCCGGGGCTGGCCGCCGCGATCGCCATCGCCTCCTGGATCGAGGCCGGATTCCTGTTGGTTGCGCTTGGTCGCCACGTCCCCTCCTTTGCGCCGGCCGGGATCCTCGTGGTCCTGGCGGAGTCCGTGGCAGGGGCCGTTGTCGCTGGCGCGGTGGCTGTGGCTGTCGCCGCGGTGCTGGGGGATCTCCTGGTGGCCGGCGCGGCCAAACCCGCGATCCTGCTCGGATTGAGCATCGCAGCCGGACTCGGTGGTGGAGCCTATCTCGCCGTGTCGTTGGTCTTGCGGATCCCGGAACTGCCCACTATCTTCGGACTCGTGGCCGACCAGATCCGCCGGCGCCGCCGATCGTGAAACGCCAATCGCGCCGCCGAGCTTCCACTCGGGGGAAGGGCGCTCTCGACTGCCCACGCGGAACATCAACTTCATGACGACCTATCGGCCGGCCGATGCCCGTGAACTGGAGGCGTGGGACGATCTGACGGTCCACCCGGGCGGGGGAAACGTCTTCCAATCGAGGGCCTGGGCCGAACATCGTCGCAGCACCGGTTGGCGACCCTCCTTCCTCGTCGGAGACGACGGCTCGGCCGTCCTCGCACTGGAGCGCCCGTTGCCGCTCATCGGTGGCGGCATGTGGTACGTCCCCCGGGGCCCGATTCCGACAGGCAGCGTCGAGGCGATGGCTGCCCGCGTCGCCGCGATCGTGGCCTGGATCGGTCCGCGCGGTGGGGTCGTCGTCGCATCAGATGCCGAGGTCCCCGCCGGGCTGGGCTACGAGCAGTTGCTCGGAGCCCAGGGATTTCACCTGATCGAGGAGATCCAGCCATCGCGGCACCGTGTCCGGCTCCTGCTGGGCCATGGCGCCGATGAGGAGAGCGTCTTCGCCGGCGTCGCCAAGAGCACGCGCCAACGAATCGCCCGGGCGGAGCGCGACGGCGTCGCGGTGGTTCGCCACGATGTCGCCATCCGCGCAGACGATGCGGGTCCTGGGTTCGTCCTCCCGAGCGAGCCGCTCGAGAGTGCACTCGACCGGTTCTTCGACCTCCTCCTCGAGACCGGCGAGCGACGACACTTTGCCCTTGGTCCCCGGGCCTCGTT
>JBDTQY010000143.1:0-4732 GCA_039931955.1 Chloroflexota bacterium | reverse complement strand
AGTCGCTCATGCCGTAGGCCAGCCCGAAGTTGACCATCTTGGCCATCGACCGCTCATCGGCCGTCACGTCGCCCGGCTCCTTGTGGAGGACACGGGCCGCCGTCTCCCGGTGGATGTCGGCCCCTCGTGCGAACGCCTCGCGGAGGTGCTCGTCGCCGGAGACGTGGGCGATGACCCGCAGCTCGATCTGCGAATAGTCGGCCGCGACCAGCACGAGATCCGGCCCTCCGGCGACGAACGCTCGCCGGATCCGCCTCCCCAGCGGCGTCCGGATCGGGATGTTCTGGAGGTTCGGATCGGACGAGGAAAGACGACCGGTGGCGGCCACGGCCTGGTGGAACGTCGTATGCACGCGCCCATCATCCGCAATCAGCGCCGGCAGAGCCTCCACGTAGGTCGACCGCAACTTCGTGTAGATCCGCCAGTCCAGCACCGGACGGACCACCGGGTGGACATCAACGAGTTCCTCGAGCACAGCGGCGTCCGTGGAGTAGCCCGTCTTGGTCTTGCGGCCCTTCGGCAGTTGCAGCTCGCCGAACAGGATCTCCCCGAGCTGCTTGGGCGACCCGATCGTGAACTCGTGGCCGACGGCATCGAAGATCGCCCGCTCAAGCCGTGCGATCTCCGTCTCGAACTCGCGGTCCAGGGTCCCGAGCGCGTCAAGATCAACGGCGACTCCGATGGCCTCCATGCGCGCCAGGACCGAGACAAGGGGCAGTTCCATCTCCCGGAACAGACGTTCCAGACCCTCTGCCTCCAGTGCCGCTGCGAGCGGCTCACGCGATGCCAGGGCCGAGAGCGCCTCGAGACCCGCGCGGTGGGCGGGCGTCAGTTCCTTCGCCGGCGGGAGTACGAGATCCAGCCGCTCAGCCACGACATCCGCGATCGTCTGGGCCCGGAGGGCGGCGTTGAGCAGATAGGCAGCGAGCTGCGTGTCGAAGGCGATCGCGGTGGGTGGAGCGGTCGCGTCGTCCCCGAAGCGGGCGACCAGCATGGGTTTGGTCTCGTGGCCCACGATGGGCACGCCACTCGCCTCGAGGAGATGCCGCAGGGCGTGGGCATCAGGCCCCTCCGCGGCAACGACGCGACCGTCGGATCCGGCCATGGCAAACGCGAGTGGGTTTCCGGCCCGGGGCCGCGGATCGTCGAGGACCAGGGCCACCCCGACCGCCGATTGGGCGGCGATCCAGTCGGCCAGCGCCGCGATCCTCTCGGCGGTCTGGATCTCGATCCGTTCCGTGTCCTCGATCGTGGCCGCGAGTGCGGTGGCCAGATCGTCGAAGTGGTCCGGCTCGCGCGGCGGGCGCGGAACGGCCGCCTCCCCGCCGAAGGCATCGAAATCGAGCGAAAGCTGCAGGCCACCTGCCGGAGCCGATGCGGTCTGTGCCTGGGCGGAAGGCGACCCACCGGCGCGAATCGGGCGTCCGCTGCCCCACCCGCTCGGGCGGTCGGTCCCGACCCGCGCCGCGGGAACCGAGGCGTTGACCCCGCGCAGGGCTTCGACGGCCTCGGCGGCAGACTCGCCCCGGAGCGGCGGCAGTCGATCCAGGAGTGACCGGAACTCGTACTCCCGGAAGAGGCGGATGACCTCGTCGCGGTCGTAGTCACCCAGGCGAGCCGCATCCAGGTCGAGCTTGACCGGCAGGTCGCGAATGATGGTGGACAGCTCCCGACCGAGCATGACCTGGTCTCGGTACTCCGCCAGCTTGGCCCGAAGCTTGTCGGGCTTCACCTCAGCCAGGCGCTCGTAGACGGCGTCGAGGGTCCTGAACTCGCGAATGAGCTTGGCTGCCGTCTTCTCGCCCACACCCGGCACACCCGGGATGTTGTCCGTGGTGTCCCCCTTGAGCGCCTTGTAGTCGATCATCTGGGACGGGTCCAGCTCGTACCGCTCGAAGATCCGGGCGGGGTCGTACAGGATCGTGTTCTCGACGCCGGACCGGGTGGTCATCAACCGAACGTGATCACTGACGATCTGGAGCATATCCAGGTCGCCGGTCACGATCGTGGTATCCAGGCCGCGCTGCTCAGCTTCGACCGACAGCGTGCCGATGACGTCGTCCGCCTCGAAACCGGCCAGTTCGAAAACGGGCAGGCGGAGCGCCTTGACGACCTCTCGAACCTTGGGGAACTGGTCCCGGAGGTCGTCGGGCATTCGCGTCCGCGTTGCCTTGTAGTCGGCGAAGCGCTCGTGCCGAAAGGTTGGGCCAGGGAGGTCGAAGGCTACGGCGACATAGTCCGGTTGGAGATCCTGGATCCCGCGAAGGACGATGCTGCAGAAACCGAACACGGCGTTCACGAGCTCGCCCTTCGACGTGGAGAGGGGCGGGAGCGCGAAGTATCCGCGGTAGATGAGCCCGTTGCCGTCGAGCAGCATCAGGCGTTCCATCGGCGAGCCTCAGCGGGATGTCCGCGGGATGCGGGACGTGCCCCAAGTGTACCGGCGCACGTGATGCGGCCGGGTCAGCGCATGCGAGGGTTCAGGTCAGCCGAGGCGGCGGGCGATCCGCCGAGTGACCAGGAGGCCGAGGCCAAAGACGAGCAGCACCCCGCTCCCCCACGGGAGAGTTGTCCGGACGAGGCGCTCGCTCTCGCCCGCTGAGGTGCCGCTGAGCTGCTTGTTGGGATCTGTTCTGTCGGCCGCCGGAGTCGGATCGGGTGTCTTCGCGCCCTCGCCGTACTGGCCCCCACCGCTCGCGGACTGATCGCCGGGAGGTGGCGCCGAGGCGAGCGTTTCGGGTGCGTAGGTGCCCGGAACGGGTGTGGAGTCTGTGGACACGCCCGGGGACTGCGAGTCCCGATTCTCGGTCGATGTCGCGGCGGACCCAGCGAACCCGAGATTGAGCATCGGCGCCGTTGAGACCAGCAAACCAGCAAGGCCCACGGTCATCAGCGCGCCCGCGATGGGGCGTAACATGCTTCCATTCCCGCTGAACGGCGCGAGCAGGCGGCGCCAATTCGCCCACCGATGCAACTTCCGTGCCCGTGTGGCGTCGATCGTGAAATTCAGACCCGATGGGACCTTCGGCGGAGGGAGCGTCCGCAGCTCACGCGCGACGAGCCGGAGATCAGCCGCCAGCGTTCGACATTCGTCGCAACGGTCAACCAGGACCTGCGCGCGACCCAGTTCCTGCGACGGAGGGTCCCCCGCCACCAGCGCGGCGATCAGCGTTCGGTCGTGAGAGGCGTGGGACGGCGGGGTGGCCCTGGGGCCCCGATCGATAAAGGTCATGTCCTCAGAAGGACGACTTTGGGCGCGATTCAGTTCCGTCGCACCACGGGCACACCCGATCGCCGTCGGCCAACCAGCAGAATCCCGACGCCGGCAATGAACGCGAATGCGGAGGCGACGCCGAGAGGAAGAGCCGAGTTCGGCGCGGCGGCAGGCGCATCCTTGTCACTCGTCGGCGGAGTCCCAGTTGCCTTGACCTGCCCTGGACCATTGAGGTCCGATGGCGTCGCCGACGAGGCCGTCAGCCCCGGGCCTGGTGCAAGAGGAACGGACGTGGCCGCATCCTGATTCCGCTCGGCCGCGACGCTGGCTGCTCCACCGGCGGCACCTCCCAGGATCGATGGCAAACTTCCACTGATCAAGATTCCAATGAGCCCAAGTGCCGCGAGCGATCCGCCGAACACCTGTATTGGCCGCACGGATCGCCACTGGCGCAACAGCCCAAGCCCGAATGACCGGGGCTTGCGGAGACGTGCGGCGTCCTCCCCTGTCAGACGGAAGTCGCGCGGCACGCGGTTTGCCGGCATCGATGCACTCGCCCGCAGCGATCTGGTCGCAAGGACGACGGCCCGAAGGTCGGATGCCAGCACCGCGCACTCGGTGCACGAATCAATCAGGTCCCGCGCCAGCTCGGTCTCTCGCGCGGTCGCATCCCCGGAGGTCAGCGCGGAGATCTGCTCCAGGTCGTGCGTCCGGTGCGCCGCCGCCGCGGTCGGCCGCTCAGCCACGGAACAGTTCCATTCGATCCGACAGCAGGTCGCGAAGCGCGAGTCGACCGCGATGGATGCGAGACTTCACCGTCCCGAGGGACACACCCGTCATCGATGCGATTTCGGCGTAGTCGTAGCCTTCGATATCGAAGAGGACGATGGCCGCCCGTTGATCGGTCGTGATCTGGGACAGGGCTCCGTTCAGCGCGTGATGCCGCTCGGCTTGGAGGGCCGACGTGACAGGATCGTCCGCCTCCCCGGTGGGCGGCTGCCAACTGTCGTCCTCATATTCCGGATACGGGTCGGCGGGTCGGCGCTTCTTCAGTCGCTGGGCATCCATCGCCGCGTTGACCGCGATCCGGCTGATCCACGATCGGAAGGACCCACCACGGAATTGCGACAGCTTCCGGTAGGCGGAGAAGAACGCTTCCTGGACCGCATCTGCCGCCTGATCCCGATCCGGAACCATTCGAACCACCAGCGCATACAGCATGTCCTGGTAGAGCAGGACAAGATTGTTGAAGGCATCGAGGTCGCCGCCGAGCGCCTGCTCAATGAGGATGCCGTCACGCCGCTGGACAGGATCGTCGGACGCCACGGTCGAGCGACGGTCCTCCACGGCCAGGGGGGTCCTCCGAAGGGCGATACTGAAGCGCGGCGAGTCTAGCATCGGTCCTGTGGTGGACGCCGCTCACCTGGGGGCGGTTCCCCAGTACGATGTGGCGGGCCCTCCGTGCCGGAGTGGCGGAATCGGCAGACGCGACGGTCTCAAACACCGTTGGGGGCAACC
>JBDTQY010000142.1:0-4903 GCA_039931955.1 Chloroflexota bacterium | reverse complement strand
CTTGCCCACGTTCCGCGGTTGCTCCGCGCTGACGCGTCCATGTCCGAGGCACCATTCGAGCCTGCGCTCATCCACGCACACACCGGGTACCCGGATGGGGCGGCGGCGGCCCAACTCGCTGAAGTCCTTCAAGTGCCGCTGATCATCACTGAGCATGCGACGTTCCTTCACCGCCAACTCGCCGTCCCAGGCGTCCGCGACGCATATCTCAAAGGGGCACTGAGCGCCAGTCGACTGCTCGCGGTCAGTGAGATGTTCGCCTCCGACCTCCGTTTGGCCCTGCCGGAGGTGGCGGATCGGGTCGCCGTGATGCCGAACACCGTTGACATCGGGTCGTTCCAGGCCGGACGGATCGAAGACCGGAAGGCTGGCGAGCTCCTGTTCGTCGGCTATTGGAAGGAGATCAAGGGCATCGACATCCTGCTGAAGGCGCTTGCGATCGTGCGACGACAGCGGGGCCACGTGACACTCCGGCTTGTCGGGGACGCTGGCGATCCCGTTCTCGACCGGCGCTGGCGAGCGCTTGCGGATGACCTCGGCGTCAGCGGGGCCGTGACATTCGACGGGCCTCTTGACCGGGCAGGCGTGGCACTCGCCATGCAGCAGGCTGACATCTTCGTCCACGCCAGCCGCTTCGAGACGTTCGGGGTCGTCGCCGCCGAGGCACTGGCTTCGGGGCTTCCGCTCGTGGCGACCGATTCGGGAGGCGTCACGGAGATCCTGGGTGAGCGCGCAGAAGAACTTGGCGCCCTCGTTGCTCGCGATGACGTGGAGGCGTTTGCGGCGGCCATCCTGCGGGTTCTCGACCGACGCGCCACCTACGATCCCGAGCGACTCCGGGCCTCCGTTGCCGGTCGATACGGGGCAGTCGCGGTCGCCCAGCGGCTGGTCGAACTGTACGGGGAGACCATCGATGCCCGGCTATCCACATCAGGCCGCGGACGCGGCGCGGGACCGCACAGCACCGGGCCTTCCGGCCAACGGACCCCAACCCGGACCGATGGGATTTCCGGCATCGTTGCGGTTGCCTTTGATCCTGACCGGGCGATCGACCTCATGAAGCTCTCGATGACGGCCAGATCCGACCTGGTCCTGGTGACGTCGCACTCCTCCGGACGACTGGTTCTGGACGGATTCAGCGAGGTTGTCTATGCCCCGCTGCAGGATCGTGTCCGCGCGATGGAGGACACCCGCACGCTCGGGCCACGCGCGACCGGGTGGCGGCGGCTCGCCCGAGCGTTCCGCCACCCGTTTGCCGCGGCCAGACGTCGTGGCCTGATCCCCGGCCTGACGGCGGCGATCACTGGCGCAGGCAGTGCAGCGGTTCGCCAGGGGATCTTGCTGGCTGTGACCGAGACCGCCCAGAGGCCCATGGTGGTCTGCGCCGACGGCGTTGACTACCTCGCCGCCCGGTCTGTCATCGAGGCCGGGCTGGCCACGCCGGCTCCGGGCGGGCTTCGCTGGCTCGCCGACCACCTGTCTGCCAGGTAGTCGGCCGGGTCATACCGCCCCTTGGAGCGCGGTGATCCACGCGACGTAATGGGCGGCGAACGCCTCCGGCAAGGTGCCGGGCGTGAACAGCCAGTCGCGGTGGAGATACGTCGGATCGCCCTCGATCTCGAGAGACTCGATCGGTACGGATGCGCCACTGAGGTGATGAAACCGGTAGCCGAGGGGACGCAGGATGGACATCAACGCCGCTTCGGTCGTACCGGCCAGCACCTCGCAGACGATCCACGGCCGCCCGTCGCGGAGCGTTTCGATGGCGCCGGCCAGGACATCCGGCTCCGTTGTCTCGGTATCAATCTTCATGACCTCCGGTCGACGTCCGCTCCGCGTTACGTAGTCGTCCAGGCGCTCGAGCGGGACCTCGATGGAGCCTGCCGCGGGCCTGAAGCCGGCGCGAAGCGAGTTGGAGCTGTCTGTCTTGGCCGAAACGTAGAGTGTTGCGGTACCGGTCGAGGCACCCAGGGCAAGCTCCTCGACCTGGCAGGTCAGGCCGTTCGCCTGGACAATTCCGCGGAAGGTTGAGGCCAACGCCGGTGTCGGTTCGAATCCCGTGATCCGGGTGGTGGTGGTCGCCGCTGCAACGATCGAGAAGATGCCAGCGTTGGCGCCGATATCGAAGGCTTCCGATGCGCCACGCGTCGAGATCGAAGCAAGAAACGCAGCGATCGTCTCCGGCTCGTATTGGGCGACACCACCCTCAGCGAGAAGCCTGGGCACATAGGACCGCCCGGGTGCCTCAAACCGGACACGTCTGGGAACCGGGCTGACGCGGACGCTGCCTCCGAGGCCAGCCGGTGGCACGGGCATGGTCAGCCAGAAGCGCCTGGTGACTGGCGGGCGCCCCGTCAGGCGGGCTGGAAGAACCCGGCGCAGAGCGCTCTTGAGGCGGGCCGGAAGCCAGCGGCCAACGCGTCTGCGCAGCGGGAGCCAAGGGGACATCACCGAATGATATGCGTGCCGCTGTCGGCCGCGGCGACCGGAGCATCAGGGAGCGGCGCGATCAGGCACCTTCCCGACGAAGCACTTCATCGGCAATGCGATCGCCGACGACCCGCCAGTCGAACTCTCGCTCGGCGACCGCCCGAGCCACCACGCCCATTGATCGGGCACGAACCGGATCCGAAAGCAACGCGACCATCGCACGCGCGAGGTCTTCGGCGGTGTCCCCGCCCGCGACGATGCCCACGCCGAACTCCCGGACGATCGCGGCGGATTCACGGCGCGGCGTGATGACAAGCGGACGGCCTGCAGCCAGAGAGTCGAAGAGTTTCACTGGCAGGGCGACGTCCATGTAGGCACCGGGCGGATGTGGGATGACGAGAATGGTGGCCTCAGCCAGCGTCTCTCCAAGCTGGCCGTACGGCGCACCGCCGATCTTGATCCACGGCTCCCGCGCCACCGATTTACGGATGCCCTCGAGGTACGCCGCGGTCTCCTCATTGGTTGCAACCAGCCAGAGACGCAACTCGAGCTCGGAGATCGTCTGGCGGGCTATTTCAGCTGCGTTCACCAGGAGCTCGATGCCGCGGCCCGGCGCTGCTCCAGACACCATACCGATCGTGGCTCGCTCAGGCCACGGGCCCACGTGCACCCGTGCAGTGTCCGCGCCGTTACCACCAACAATGACTCTGTCCGGGTCCAGGCCCGCCAGGTCGGCGAAGGACGCAGTGGGCACCACCTGCCAACGAAACGCCTCGCGATTCGCGCGTTGGCGCCGGCGGAGCGTGGCTGCCCACGCAGGGTCCAGGGTAACTCCGAGGGTTGCCGCCTGCGCGATGGGGTCGTCGTAGATGGCGACCACGGCAGGATCGGCAAGTAGGATGGCGCTCGCCAGCGTCTTCTCCCGCAACTTCTCGGATGCTGCGAGTCGCGGTAACCGGGATCGTGCCGATCTCGTGCTGAGCCACATCGGCAGACGGGCGCGGAGGGGACCAAGGGTGGCCCGACGAAGGCCCGCATCGGACCACCCACCTTCGAGAATCTGGGCGCCGGTCCGCTCCGCGAGACGACTGAAGATGTGGTGCCTCCGGATCTCGCCGCCCCATCGAGGCGTCCGGTCTTCTCGCATGACCAACCAGTCGGCGCGATCGGGAGTCACTGTTGGATTCTGCCGGCGGTGCGTTCCGGGGAGCCATTCCGGCCCGAAGCATGAGCGAACTCAGACCCCGGCCTCACAATCCGAATTCGATCACGGTCACTGCTGCGAGGCCGCGACCATCGCGGCGAGGCCGTCGAGATTCACGACGACGCGGCCGGCGGCGGAATCGATGAGGGCGTTGGCGATCCCGACGGCCCACAGGCCGTCCTCGGCATCAACCTCGGGACGACCGCCTTCGCGAACGACCCGGAGGAATGCGTCGTGCTCGAGGGCGAGCGGCTCCCCGGTCGGGACGGGCAACTCGGCAATATCGCCTTCGAAGGTCGGGGCATAGCCGCCGATGAGCCGCGGGTTCGTGAGGTCGGTGGCTCGGGTGAAGGTGAGCCGCTGGGTCAGGTAGTCGAGCTCGAACATCCCCTCGGCGCCGATGACCGTGAGCTGGCGGCGCTTGGCCGGTGTCAGCCAGTCCACGTCGAGCTGGGCGACGACGCCAGACGGGTAGTGGATCAGGCCAAAGAGCAAGTCCTCGTGATCGGCGTGAATCCGCTGGGCCGTCTCGGCATGCGCACGGATCGGGCGCTCTCCGGCGATCCACGAACAGATGTCCACGTCGTGGGTCGCCAAATCGATGGTCACTCCGACATCCCGGATGCGGGCCGGAAACGGCCCGGCGCGGCGCGAGCTGATCGCATACACGGTCGACAGCCAGCCCTCCGCGAGCAACCGCCCGAGTTCGCGGACGGCGGGGTTGAACCGCTCGACGTGGCCGACCTGGACCGGCACGCCCGTCGCGCGCGAGGCCGCCGCGATCCTCAGCGCCTCGTCCACCGTCGGGGCGAGCGGCTTCTCCACGAGGACAGCGATGCCCCGCTCGATCGCCGCCATGGCGAGTGGCAGGTGAGACGTCGTCGGGGCGGCGATGACGACCGCATCCAGGTCTGCTTCGACGATCATCGCCAACGGTTCGCTGAAGCCGGCCGCGCCGGCCTGGGCGACCGCGGCCTCGAGCGCCTCCCCGACCGGGTCAGCGACCGCGACGAGGCGCGCGTTTGGGCGGGTGCCGATCACGCGGAGGTGGTTGCGGCCCATCGATCCCAGACCAGCGAGGCCGACGCGAACCTCACGGTCGCCAACCGGGCGCCACGTCGTCGTCACGCGCGATCCCTCATGCCGTGGCGGCGACCCCGGCCGGATCGAGAACCGCGCCCCGGACGACCGCGATCACGGTGGCCTGATCCTCGGAGGTCATGGCCGGGTACATCGGCAGGGCAATGGTGCTGGCAGCCGCATGGTCCG
>JBDTQY010000141.1:0-4534 GCA_039931955.1 Chloroflexota bacterium | reverse complement strand
AACTGATCGACCTCCGCTCGGACACGGTCACCAAGCCCACCCCGGAGATGCGCCGTGCGATGGCGAGTGCCGAGGTCGGCGACGACGTCTTCGGTGACGATCCAACTGTCCGTGCCCTTGAAGAGCGGGCCGCCGAGCTCCTCGGGAAGGAGGCTGCGGTCTTCGTTTCGTCCGGGACGATGGGCAACCTCGCGGCGCAGATGGCGCACCTGGCGCGTGGCCAGGAGATCATCGCCGGCTACCAGACCCACCTCGTGCTTGACGAAGCGGCGGGCCACGCCGTCGTGGTGGGAGCCTCGGTCCGTGCCCTGCGAGAACGAGCCGACGGCACGCTCGACCTCGATGAGATCCGTGACGCATTCCGGGACGCGACCGACCCACACCAGCCGATCAGCGGCCTGGTGATGATCGAGAACACGCATGCCCACTCGATGGGCCGGCCGCTCTCCGTCGCCTACACGGCGGAAGTCGCGGCAATCGCCCACGAGGGCGGAGTGCCGCTGCACGTGGACGGCGCGCGGTTCTGGAACGCGGCCGTCGCGCTTGGGGTGAGTGGCGCCGAACTGGCCGCCCCGGCCGACTCGGTGACCTTCTGTCTCTCCAAGGGGCTCGGATGCCCGGTCGGCAGCGTCCTGGTCGGCAGTCACGGTTTCATCGCCCGCGCCCGGCGGGCCCGCAAGCTCCTCGGCGGCGGGACGCGCCAGGCTGGGATTCTCGCGGCCGCGGGACTCATCGCTCTGCGCGATGGACCCTCCGGCATGATGGATCGGCTGGCCGAGGACCATGCCAACGCGCAGCGCCTGGCCGAGGCACTTTCAGAAATGCCGGGAATCCGCTCCGCCGGCGACATCGCTCAACCGGCGGAGGGGCCCCTGGATCCGGAGCGCGTCGTCACGAACTTCGTCCTTTTTCGCGTGGACCGGGACCGTGGTGCCTTCATCGAGGCGTGCGCCGCGCGTGGCCTGCTCCTCGACTGGTTCCCCCACCTCCAGGTCCGGGCCGCCACGCACCACGACATCGGCGGGGCTGAGATCGAGCGGGCGATCGGGATCATCCAGGTGGCTTTGGCGGAGACCGCAGGTGCCGCGGGCTCGGGTGCCGCGGGCGAGGCCGCCGCGGAAGCGGGTTCCCCTGCTCCGTCGGCGATCGGACTGCAGGCGTGACGCGATCCGCTTTCGGCGGCGTCGAGCTGCCCCGGCCTCCGGCTTCCGCCGATCCGGGTCCCGATGACGACCGCTTCTACGACCTCGTCGAGGATCGCTTCCGGCGGATTGTCGAATCCGACCCGGTCCTCGCCACCCGTCTCGGCATCCACGCCTGGGACGACCGCCTGCCCGACGGGAGCCGCGAGCAGATCGTCGCCGATCTCGACGCAGACCGGCGTCACCTCGTCTCGATCGAGGCGCTTGATCCGGAGCGACTGGGCGCCGCCACGCGATTCGAGCGCGATCTCGAGATGCATAACCTTCGGCTGGCCATCTTCGCGGTCGATGGCCTGCGCTACTGGGAGCGGCACGCCTCGGCCGTGGATGCGATCGGTGATGCGCTCTTTCCGCTCTTCACCCGCGATTTCGGGACGCCCGCCGAGCGTTTCGAGGCGCTCGCATCGCGGATGGAACGAGCGCCCGCCCACATCGCCCAGCATCGGAGCCGACCGGCAGGGCCGCAGGTCCGCCTGTGGCAGGAGCTGGAGATCACGTCGGGGCGCGATCTTCCGGCCTTCTTCCAGGAGGTCGTCGAAGGCGCCGACGCCCTGGGTCTTTCTACATCGCTCCGGCGGCGCCTGAGCGCGGCGGCGGCGAATGCTGGGGCTGCGATCGGCGAGCACCTCGACTGGGTGACCCAGAGCCTGGCCAGCGCGACCGACGACTGGGGCGTGGGCCGTGCGAACTACGAGCAACTCGTCGGGTTGCGGGCCCTCGATGGTCTCGATTCGGACGCGATCCTGGCCATCGGCTGGGAGCAGCTTGAACTCCAGCTCGCGGCACGAGCGTCGGCGGCACGGGAGATCGATCCTGTCGCTGACGAGCTCGAGGTCGTGGAGCGCCTCAAGTCTGATCACGCTCCGACGTTCGAGGCGGCCCTTGACGAGTACCGGACGGCCATGGATCGTGCAAGGTCCCACTTGATCGACCGCGGGCTGATGACGGTCCCCGACGATGAGCGGATCAACGTCGTGGCGACTCCCAGATATCTGCGCAATGTCATGCCGTTCGCCGCCTACTTCGACCCGGCGCCGTTCGACCCGCATCCGGTCGGGACGTACATCGTGACGCCGTCCGTGGATGGCGATCCGGCGGCCATTCGAGAGCACTACCGGGCATCCATCAGCAACACCAGCATCCACGAGGCTTATCCGGGCCACCACCTCCAGCTCGTCACGGCCTCAAAGAACCCATCGCTGACACGGCTCTTCTGTGACGCGCCCGAGTTCGTGGAGGGCTGGGGCATGTACAGCGAGCAGTTCATGCGCGAGGAGGGCTTCGACGATGGGCCGGCCTTCCGGCTGGCACTCGCGACGGACGCAATCTGGCGGGCGTGCCGGATCATCCTCGACGTTCGCATGCACCGGGGCGAGATGACCGTCCGCGAGGCGGCGGACTTCCTCGTGGAGCACACCAGATTCGAACGGCCGCACGCGCTCGCCGAGGTGAACCGCTACACATCCACCCCCACATACCAGCTGTCCTACCTGCTCGGAAAAGTCCTCATCCTCGGACTCCGCGACAGCGAACAGCGCCAGAGGGGGCCCGGATATAGCGCCAGGGTGTTCCACGACACGCTGCTGCGCAACGGTTCGATCCCTGTCAGCTTCCACCGGCGACTGTTGCGAGGCGAGGCGCTGGAGCGTCCCGGCGGGTCGGCGAGCGGCGCGGATCTCGCGGCGACCCGCGCCTAGCCCAGGTCAAATGCTCGTCATTCCATCCATCGATCTTGAGAAGGGCCGCTCCAGGACCGTCTTCTGGCCCGGCGTATCCAGCGGGGTCGGGGCGCCCACCGATCGCCCGGATCGAATCGCAGACCACTTTGCCGCCCTGGGGGCGCCGGTCATCCACCTGGTCGATTTCGATGGCGCACGAGTGGGCAGCCCCGTGAACCTCGATGTCGTGGGAGCGATCGCGGCGCGCATCGCCAAACCGATCCAGCTGGCGGGCGGCGTCGATACCGCCGACGGAATTCGCCTGGCATTTGCAGCTGGCGCCACGCGGGTCGTCGTTGGCCTGGCCGTCGCAGACGAGCCCGAACAACTCGCGGAATGCCTGGCCGTTGCCGGCGACTGGCTGGCCGTGGGACTTGACGGGCGACCGGAGCGTCTTGCCGCCTTTCCGTGGCGCGGTGATCGGACGCCCTCGCTTGCGGAGTTGGCTGGCGAGCTCGTCGGGCGGGGCGTGGCCCGACTCATCCTGACGCACGGTGGGGGGCCAGCGGAACTTGATGCCTTCGCCGCACTGCGGGCCTCGCTTGAGGTCGAGATCATCGTGGCCGGGGGCATCCGCGACCTCGAAGGAGTGCGCCGCCTGCGCGATGCCGGCGTCACGGGCATCATCCTCGGAGAGGCGCTCCTGACCGGGGCCATTGATTACACCGCCGCCCTGGAGGCCGCCGCATGACCCGTCGCTCACTTCGCAGGCCCACGCGCCCATCACGTGCCACTCTGGCGATCGCCGCGGCGGCGTTCGTCCTGGCTGCCTGCAGCGCGACCGCTGGGCCCGGATCGACCACCGCGCCGACTTCGGGCACTTCCACCTGCCCGAAGAGCCAGCCCGCTCCCCTCGCGGCCGGCGAGACACGATCCGTCGTCATCAAGACCTCGAAGGGCGACATCACCCTGAAGATCGATGGTGCCCTGTCCCCGATCGCGGCCGGAAACTTCGTTGCCCTGGCTGCCTGCCGTTACTACGACGGGGTCGTCTTCCACCGCGTGGTGCCCGGGTTCGTGATCCAGGGTGGTGACCCGACGGGCACCGGGCGCGGCGGCCCCGGATACGCCATCCAGGATGAGCCGGTCACCGCGACCTATCACCGCGGAACGCTCGCGATGGCGCGCTCGAGCGCGCCCAACTCACAGGGCTCGCAGTTCTTCATCGTCCTCGCCGACGATGCAGCCCAGGCCCTGGCCCGATACAACACCTACGCGATCTTCGGCGAGGTGACGGCCGGCATGGAGGTCGTCGATGCCATCGCCGCGGCCGCCGATGCGGAGCTGCCGTCGAATCCCATCGTAATGAACAGCGTCACCGTCACGAACCCCTGATCAAGTTCCATTAAGGAGAGGCCATGACCCGCGCCACCATCACCACCGAACTCGGCGACATCGACGTTTCGCTGTACACCGCCGACGTCCCGAAGGCTGCCGGCAATTTCGTCGAGCTCGCCAGGAAGGGCTATTACGACGACGTCGTCTTTCATCGCGTGATCCCGGGTTTCGTGGCCCAGGTAGGCGACGGCCAGCATGGCAAGAAGGCGACCCTCAACACCAGCCGGGTCGGGACCGGTGGACCCGGCTACACCTTCGAGGACGAGCCGTTCAAGG
>JBDTQY010000140.1:0-11921 GCA_039931955.1 Chloroflexota bacterium | reverse complement strand
GGCGACCGTGGCCACGAGGCCCGCGGCCAGGCTCGCGGCCACGGCCGAGGCGCTGCCCCCACCGGGAACGGGTTCGGCAGAAGCCAGGCGCTCAACGAAGGTATCCAGGGTCAGGCCCCGGAAATCAGTGGAACGGTCACTCACGCCAACGATTGTAGGCGTGAGTCGCGATGAGCGGTCGGCACGGGGCGAGCGCGAACCGAGGTCGCACCCGCCCCGCAACCGAACGGGCCGGCGATGGAGGAGTCACCGCCGGGGGCACACCGCCCGGGTCCCGCCAAAGCGGGTGCCGGGCACGGGTTCAGGCGGCGCGAACGGCCTCGTCCAGGCCCTCGATGGACCAGCGGCGGGTCCGATGGCGATACGAAAGCGTCAAACGCGCCAGCGGCGTGTCCACTTCGAAGATCGTTCGCGGCCCGACGACGGCCGGAAACGCTGCCGTCTCATCGCGGATGCCCACGACGCCGGTGACACGGACTCGCTGTGAGTTCCAGGTGATCTCGCGCGGACGACCGTCGAACCAATCGGCTCGGACCTGTACACGGACTGGGTCGACTCGGATCATGGCCACGGTTGGCTCCTTCCGGGGGGCTCTCGGGTGTGGCGCTCAGTCGACCGGGCACTGGACGATCAGAACGGGTGTTCGATATGGCTGGAGACTAGACCGAACGCCTGTTCGATGTCAAGCGTCTTCCGTGTTTGTCTGTGCCGACCTTGGCGGACGTCCGTGCCACCTAGCCTGTCACGCCGGTTCCACGTCCTGGAAATCGTCCGGCGGCAGGTCGATGTCGTCGGCGCCGGCGCCGGGACTGAGGTCCGGTCGCGCATCCGGGTTGCCGCCCCTGGGGCGTTTTCGACCGCTCCGCTCGATGTCAGCGGCATGGTCGCCGCGGAGCTCGGCAGCGGTCCCGGCGTCGCGCTCGAACGGCGCCGGCAGGCCCGTGCGAAGGAGGCGCGCCCGGGTAATGGCTCGCGAGCCGAATCGGCGCCGCAGTTCGTCGGCGGCCTCGGTTGCCCGGCGCGCCTTCGGATCGTCCGCCTCGAAGAGGCTGAGCTGGTCGCGCAATCCGAGTCCGGATGCCGTGACGCCAACGAGCCTGATCCGCTTGCCGCGCATCTCCGCCCGCGCCAGCTTGAGGGCGGCCCGCCAGATCGGGTCTGTCATGTCCGTCGGCTCCGGCAAGGTCGTCTGGCGGGTGACGGTCTGGAAGGCCGTATCCCGGACCTTGACCGTGATCGTCGTCGCCTTCAGCCCGCTCGACCGGAGGCGACCGGAGACGCCCTCGGACATGGACAGCAGCGTTCGCTCGAGGGTCTCCGGGTCGGACGTGTCGACGTCGAAGGTGTGCTCATGGCCAATGGATTTCGCCGATCCGCGATCGTCCACGGGATCTGCGTCAAGCCCGTGGGCCCGATCGACCAGCGTGCCGCCATGCTGTCCCAGCCGACGGACCAGGGCCGCCCGATCCAACCCTGCCAGGTCGCCGATCGTGACGACGCCGAAGTCGCTCAGGACGCCGGCCGTCGCGGGTCCAACGCCCCACAGCCGCGCGATCGGAAGCGGGGCCAGGAACGCCGATTCCTCGCCCGGCGGGACCACGACCAGGCCATCCGGTTTGCGGAGGTCCGAGGCGATCTTGGCGACGAGCTTGGTGGCGGCCACGCCCACGGACGCCGTAAGGCGCAGTTCCGCCTGGATCGCGTCCTTGATCAGTCGCCCGATGACGGGTCCGTCACCGAACAGCGCGAGCGAGCCCGTCACGTCGAGGAATGCCTCGTCGATCGAGACCGGCTCGACTTGTGGCGTGAAGCGCCGGAGGATCGCCATGACTTCGCGGCTCGCCCGCTGATAGGCCGCGCCATTGACCGGCACGAACACGCACGTCGGGCAGAGCCGCTTCGCCGTCCGGATCGGCATGGCCGAGTGAACGCCAAATCGTCGTGCCTCGTACGAGGCGGCGCTGACGACCCCGCGATCGCCGATACCGCCCATCCCGACCACCACCGGCTTGCCCTTCAGTTCGGGGTGATCGCGCTGCTCGACCGCGGCAAAGAACGCATCGAGGTCCACATGCAGGATGGTTCGGTCAACGCGCGAACTGCTCACCGAGTCATCATGGCCCGCAACGACGAGCGTGACCACCCAACCGGGCTCGTCGGTGGCGCTCGACGGCGGCGACGTCCGTCGGATCCACGGCGGCGCGGCAGCGGGGTGCTCAACGGCGCCGGTCGGCGGCGCACGATGCGGGATGGAGGAGTTCGAGTGGCGGGATCCGGGTCCAGGCTGAGCCGCGGGGAGCGACGGGCACGTCTGTGGCTGTCGGCTGCGGCACTCGCTGCCTACCTGCCGCTCATCGGGGTGCCGTTCCGCGGTTGGCTCGACTTTTCGGCGTTCTGGACGGCCGGGCATGTTGCGTTCAGCCGCCAGGTGCTGGATCTCGGGACGATCCTTCGCTTCCAGGCGGAGAACGGATTGCCACCGACACCGTTCGTCTATCCGCCGGGCCTCGCCCTCCTGTACGTTCCGTTCGCGGCCCTCCCCTACGACCTCGCGGCGGCCCTCCACGTCGCCGTCACCCTCGGGGCCCTGATCGTTGCGGCACGCCTGTGGGCCGACCTCATCGGCCTGCCTCGTCGCTGGGCGGTGCTCGGAGCCCTGGCCTGGGGGCCCGCTGCCGCATCGGTCGTCTCGGGCCAGAACGCGACGTTCGTCCTGCTCCTTGCGGCGTTGGCCGCCAGCGGGCTCGCGAAGGCTGGTGCCCGAGCCCCGGGGCCCGGTTTTCGAATCGGATTCATCGCTGGTCTCGCCATGTACAAGCCGCAGCTCGGTGCCGGCGTCACCGCGCTCGTCGCATCGCGAGGCGGCCGATGGGCCATCGCAGGGATCCTGGTTGCCGGATTGGGGCAGTACCTCGCCGGCGTCGTGGCCACGGGCATGGATCTCGGCTGGCCGGTGGCCTGGCTATCGACGGTCAGCGCCTATGGCTCCGCCGACTACGTGGCCAATGGCTGGCAGGCGATCAGCGGTCCTTCGATTGGTGCGCATCTGGGCGAGGTGACCGGGTCCCCCATACCGCAGGTGATCGGCTGGGTCGCAGCGGCCCTCTTCGTCGGGTGGGCCATTCGTGGCATCCGGCAGTTGCCCGCGCCCATCGCGGTGGCCCTGGCGGCAACGGCGGGCCTCGTCATCGATCCCCATGCCTGGATCTACGACGCGACGCTCCTGCTTCCGGCCGTCGGGCTCATCGCGGTCGATGCATCCCGGCGGGGCTGGCCTGAACGAGATCGCGTCGCCGTGGCAGGCGCCTTTGCCATCGCCGCGTTCTGGCCCTTCGGAGCGTTCATCGGGACGAGCCTCGTCCCGATCCTCGTCGTCGCGGTTCCGATCGCGTTGCGTCGGGTTGCGTGGGGCATGACGAACCCTGCAGCCGATGCTGACGGGGCCGCATCGCGGGGCTGAATTCGAACGTTTGGAGTGCCGGCACGGGGGTGCCCGGCCCGGAGCGTGGACTCAGGAAGCGTCCGGCTTGACGCCGGCGCGGCGATCAGCCCTTCGGTTCGACGATGATCGTGACCTCGGGCGTCATGCCCGAGAAGACCTTGATCGCAACCTTGTAGGTGCCGAGCGACTTGAGCGGCTCGTCGAGTTCGATCTTGTGCTTGTCGACCTCGATCCCGCGCCGGCCAAGGGCATCCGCGATGTCCTTCGTGGTGATGGAGCCGTAGAGCTTGCCCCCGTCACCGACTTTCACGCCCATCGTCAGGGTCGTCGAGGCGATCCGCGTCGCGGCGACGTCCGCGTCCTCACGCTCCCGCTGGCGCTTGTCTTCGCGCGAGGCGATGTCGTGCTGCCAGGCGCGGTAGGCGCCACCGGCGGCCGGGACGGCCAGTTGCTGCTTGATGAGGAAGTTCGTGGCGTAGCCGTCAGCCACCGTCTTCATTTCGCCCGACTTGCCGAGCTTCGGAACGTCCTTGGTCAGGATGACCTTCACGCGTTTGATTCCTCCCTGGTGATCCAGGCCCGAAGTCTGGGGCCGAGACCTGATTGCTGCAATGCACCGCCCGCGGCCTCGATCAGGCCGGGCAGCCGCCGCATGGAGCGACGCACCGGTCCTGGGAGGAAGCGACGGATACGAGCCACGTCCTCGTCGAAGGCGGCCCGATCGATGTCGAGTTCGACGAGTTTCTCGTCGAGCACGTCCGGGTCGATTCCGTCGAGGAAGACGTCGATCGCGATGGCCACGACAACCATGTCGTCGAGACCACCGAGGATCGGGATGTCGTCCGGAATGAGGTCCCGACCGAGCAGGACGTACCCAAGTCCCGCGGCCAGCGTCGCCTTGCGTGCCGCGGGTGTCCGCTCGTCCAGGACGAGCGACCAGATCAGGCGCGTGTAGAGAGGCGCCCGGTTAGCCAGGGGAAGCATGGCCAGTAGCCCGAGCATCCGACGGAGCCCGCCGCCCGTGCTTCGATTGCGCTCGCTGCGTCGCCCGGACTTCTTGCCTTCAGTCTGTTGAGCCATGCGCCGCAGCGCCTCCGCGAAACCACCGCCACGGCCCACGATGCGGAACTTGCATCGGGTGCGCGCTGGGGAGCGTGAGTCTATCAGCCTCGCCCATCGGCATCGGTCCTGGCAGCCTCCGGGCCGTCCCGTCGACGGGCTGAGGCCACGACTCCAGAACGCTTGACATCGAACGGGTGTTCGGTATGATAACGCCAGTCCGCCCCAGGGAGACGCGAGTGACCAAGCACGATGCCAGCCGCAAACTGAAGATCCTTCATCACATCGCGGCAACGTTGCGCGCGCGCGGCTACCCACCGTCCGTCCGGGAAATCGGGACGGCGGTCGGTCTGAGCTCCACATCTGCGGTGCATCACCATCTCCAGATGCTCGAGCGTGATGGCTATCTCGAGCGGGGGGCGGCTCAATCGCGAGCACTCCGGCTGACGCCGTCGGCGGCCATCTCCATGGGCCTCTCGACGGAGCTCGTGCCACAGTCAACGGCCGCTGACGCCCACATGGTCGCGATCATCGGCGAGATCGCCGCCGGCGGACCGATCGAGGCGTATCAGGATGCCTCGGAGACGATGGCCATCCCGGAGATCCTCGCCCCGGGCGGAGACGCGTACGTTCTCCGCGTGCGCGGAGACTCGATGATCGATGCCCACATCGCGGATGGGGACTTCGTGCTCATCCGGCCGCAGGAGACGGCCCGAAACGGGGACATCGTGGTCGCGCAGGTCGAAGAGAACGCCGTCACGTTGAAGACGTTCTTCCGTGAGAAGGACCACGTCCGGCTCCAGCCCGCGAACGCCAACTACCCGGCGCAGATCTATCCCGACGTGCGCATCCAGGGGAAGTTGATCGGCGTCATTCGCCGCCTCGACTAGTCGATCAAACGGGATGTGAGCCGCTCTGCCGTGGCCTGCGACCCGTTCTCCACACGGCGTCCACAGCGTCTCGACGGCAATCCACGGCCTTTCGCAGGCTGCCCGATGGACGCGGGGATAACCCGGTATCGCTTCGTTCGCCGCTCGACGACACTGGAACCGACACTCCCCCGCCCGACGTGAGGCCATGATCGATCGCCTGCCACCCCAGAGTCTTGAAGCCGAACAGTCCGTGCTCGGAGCCGTGCTGATCGACCGGGAAGCGATCATCGAGATTGCGGAATTCCTGCGTCCGGAGGACTTCTATCGGCAGGCCCACGGGACCGTCTATCGAGCCATGCTGGAGCTGTTCGAGCGGCGGGAACCGGTGGATATCGTCACCGTCGCCGAAACCTTGGAACGCAAGAGCGAGCTGGAGGGGATCGGCGGCCGCAGCTATCTGTCGACGCTCTCCAATCAGACGCCCACGGCCGTCCACGCGGTGCAGTACGCCCGGATCGTCGAGCGCAAGGCGGTCCTGCGGAACCTCATCGGCGCGGCCGGAAAGATTGCCGGGATCGGTTATGAGGACCCATCCGAGATCCAGGAGGCCATCGACCGCGCCGAATCCGAGCTGTTCCAGGTCTCGAATCGACGGATCACTGCCGGTTTTGCGGTCCTCAAGGACCTGCTCCACTCGGCCTACGACCGCCTGGACTATCTCCATGCCCACCGAGGCGAACTCAGCGGCGTGACGTCCGGTTTTGCCGATCTGGATCAACTCACGACCGGGTTCCAGAAGAGCGACCTCATTGTCGTGGCAGCCCGCCCCTCCATCGGCAAGACGAGTTTCGCGCTCAACATCGCGGAACACGCCGCCGTTCGCGAACGCAAGAGTGTCGGCGTCTTCAGTCTCGAGATGAGCAAGGAGCAACTGGTCCTCCGCCTGTTGTCCAGCGTTGCCAACATCGACTCGAAGCGGCTCCGAACAGGCTTTCTCGAAGAGATGGATTTCGCCCGGATCGCGCCGGCCATGAATGACCTGTCCGAGGCGCCCATCTACATCGACGACACCCCGAACATCACGTCGATGGAACTGCGAACCAAGGCCCGACGCCTGCAGGCCGAGTCCGGCCTGGACCTCGTGATCGTGGACTATCTGCAGCTCATGCAGGCCACCACCACGAACCGCGACAGCAACCGTGTACAGGAGGTCAGTGAGATCTCGCGAGGCCTCAAAGCCCTGGCTCGCGAGCTCAGCGTCCCGGTCATCGCCCTCTCACAGCTCTCTCGACAGCCGGAGATGCGTGAGTCCAAGGAACCGCGTCTGTCCGACCTCCGCGAGTCGGGGGCCATTGAGCAGGATGCTGACCTGGTCGTGTTCCTGTGGCGGGACAAGGAACGTGGCGGCGCCGAGGATGCCGACACCGACGGCGAGGTCATCAACATCAAGCTGGCCAAGCACCGCAATGGACCAACCGGAGACATTCAGCTCTGGTTCCGAAAGAGCCAGACGCGGTTCCAGTCCTACGCCGGCCAGCGATACGCCGAGGCCTGAGCCGAGGAGGCGCCTCGCCTGCGTGGTCGAGGCGAGTTGCGCTGCCCACGCGGTGCCGGCGTGTAGCCGACGCGGTGACGCCCCCGACCCCGCGAGTGGCCCGGGCGCTGACGGCCCCGGCCGGGCGATCCCCTACTGCGTCTCGTCGGGCAGGAGGGGACGGATGGCGAGTGAATAGGTCTTGCCATCGGGTCCGCTCAGCGCGAGGCCGAAGAAGCCGCCCCCCGTATCTCCCATGCCGAGCGCGGCGACATCAGACGCCGACAGCGTGCGCGTGGGGAAGCGGGGTGCATCGGGATCGGTCCGCTGGACGAAGTCTGCGGGAGCGATGGCCGACCACGGCCAGGCAACTGGCGTGTTGTAGGCGTCGGTGGTGAGAACGCCGCGCCATCGATCGGGCGCCCAGGTGGTCTCCCCGACGACATGGCCGGTGTAGTCGCGCATCCGCTCGCCAAGGCGGCCGAGAGAGGCCATGATCGGCGCGTCCGGCCCCTGCCAGGTGCCAATCCCGAGTGCCTCGACGGATACGGTCTTGTCGATGCCACCGGCGTGAATGGTGAAGATCGCGGTCGGCGCATCCGCAATGTTGCCGGGGCTGTAGCTGGGGCCAGCCTGCGCGACCCCGCCCTCGTCCAGCGCAAAGTGGAGCAGTGCCTGAATTTCAGGTTCGGAGAGATGCGCCGTCAGGAACGCCACCTTCTGAACGATCGGCCCCGGTGCGTACCCGTCCGCAGGACCCGGGCCCTGGAAGATCACCGTGCCATCGCCAAAGAGCGTGAATTGCGGCGCTTGCGTGGCAAAGAACCCCATCGGAACGAAGCCTCCGCCCTCCTCGAAGCGCAGCACCACATCCGTCGGGCCGGCGCGGTGATAGATGGCGTCGGGATCCGCTGAGGAGCCGGCTGTTGGCGCCGGAGACCCGGATGCGGGCGGCGACCCAATGGAGCCACACGCCGCAAGCAGGAGCGGCAGAGCGATCAGCCCTGCGGCCGCACGCCGCATGGCACCGGTCCTCACCCGAGCCGTCGTGTCCATTGATGGAGTGTAAAGGTAGGTCTTCATCCCCGATCAGACGCCAGCCGGCCCGCGCTGGTTCCCGTGCCCTGGGTCCGGATCCGCTTCGACGTAGACTGACGATCCAGTGTTCAGCCGCACGAGGAGTAGTCGCGTGGGCGTCATCATCATTCGTGAAATGGTCGGTACCAGCCCGGATTCGTGGAGCGATGCCGCGCGACAGGCCGTCTCGACCGCCTCCCGCACCGTCCGCAACATCAAGACCGTCGAGGTCGTGAAGTCGTCGGCAAGGGTCGAGGATGGCGAGATTGTCGAATATCACGTCGATGTCAAAATCGGTTTCGACTACGAGGGCTGACCGCCTTCACGCGCAGCTAATCGCGCGGTGATTGCCGGCCGCCACGATGCGGCCCATGCCCAAGACCGACGACGCGCCTCGACCAATCGGACCATCCCCGGTCCAGCGCATCCGCCAAGCGGCGCCGCGTCCCGACCGGACTGACGCGTCCATCCGCGGCCCCGTCCCTGTTGGGCCGGGCCGGCCCGGACTCGTCGTATCTCCGCGCACGCCGAGCGGCATACTCGGGCCTGTGGCTGACTACCCAGTCCAGATCGAAAAGGTCCAGGCCCCACCCCTGCGAGACGAAACGCTCGCCAGGGACCGACTGCTGGATTGGCTGCACGTCAAGATCCACCGGCGCGTTGTCCTGGTCCTGGCGGAGGCCGGCTATGGAAAGACCACGCTTCTGGCCGACTTCACCCGTCGAACGCGCGTCCGCGTGTCCTGGTATCGCCTCGACCGGGGGGACCGCGACTGGCTCGGCTTCATGGCCCACCTGGTCGCGGCATTCCAGGTGCACCAGCCAGGTTTCGGGCCGGCCACGACCTCCCTGATCCGTGAGGCGAGCGGGGGCACGGTCTTGAGAGACACGGTGCTCGATGCCTTCATCCGGGAGCTTGGAACGCTTGCCGGGGATCCAGCCGCCCTCGTCCTGGACGACTTCCATCTGGTCGATGACTCGCAGGAGGCGCGCGTCATCGTCAGGGAACTCGTTGCCCGGGCGCCCGAGCGGGTCACGTTCGTTCTGATCAGTCGCAAGACGCCATCGCTGCCCCTCGCCCGCCTGCGGTCGCTCGGCGAAGTGGTCGAGCTCCACAAGACGGACCTCCGCTTCGCCCAGGACGAGACAGAGCGGCTGTTTCGTGAGACGTACGCGCTGGATCTTGAGCAGAGCGTCGTTGCGGAGTTGTCCAAGCGGACGGAAGGCTGGGTCGCTTCGCTTCAACTCGTGCGGGCCGCCATCCGCGAACGCAATCAATCAGAGATCCGATCGTTCGTCCGGTCCCTCAGCGGCGCCGAGGGCAACCTCTACGACTACCTCGCTGAGGAGGTGATCGGAGAGCTGTCCGGGGATCTGCAGCAGTTCCTGATGCGGACCTCGCTGCTCGAGACCATCGAGCCGGTCCTCGGACGGGTGGCCGCGGGCATCCCCGTGGAACAGACGCGAGCGTCCATCGCCGACGGCGAGATGCTCGGGCTGTTCAGTCGTATCGGACCAAACACCCGCGACCACGTCCGCGCCCATCCCCTCGTCCGTGACTTCCTCGAGGCGCGACTGCGTCGCTCCGTCGGGGCCCCGGCTGTGATCGAGATCCATCGGGCGGTTGCGGCCGCGGCCGAGCCCCTGGACTGGCGGATCGCCGGGCACCATTACCTGGCAGCCGGCGACCTCGACGACGCGCGACGCGTTCTCGCCTCCGCGATCGAGACGATCCTCGCAACCGGCGCCTACGCCGCCGCGGAGACGCTCGTAACCGCTCTCCCACCCACCGAGCGCCCCGACCCCCACGTCCTCGTGATCCTCTCGAGACTCGCCCAGCAGCGGGGTCAATCCGCCTTGGGGCGAGAACTTGCCGAGGCAGCGTATGTCGCGGGCCCTGAGAACCGTGCCACGGCTGTCACTGTGCTTGCCGCGCGACTTCTTGCAGGAGATGTCGACGGCGCATCAGCGGCGGCCGCGGAACTCGAAAGGCGCGAACTGAGTGACGGAATACCTGCGCTCGGGCGCGCCATTCGGCTGACATTGGAGGCGTCCTTGGCGGGCCGTTTGAGCGCAGCTGCTGAGGCGCTTGAGTCGGTCGCAGACTTGTTCCGGACTGGGTCAGGGCTCCACTACCTTGGCGTCGCTCTATCCAATCTCGGATATGTCCGAAAGGCACAAGGAGATGCGAGGGCAGCGCTTGAGGCAGCCAACGAAGCGATTGAGTCGCTCGAGGCAACATCTGCGGGCGTGGAGCTCCTTTCTGCGCGACTGCTTCGGGCTTGGGCCGTTGCCCATCTCGGCGATCTCGCCGAGGCGCGACGGGTGATTGCGGCGGCGGCTGACGGGGCAAGGGGCGATCAGCTCCTCGAGGTTGCGTACGAGAGCGGTGAGATAGAGGCGCTGTACGGAGACCCCGCCGAAACGTTGGCGCGAATGGCATCGATCACACCCTTTATTGACGGGCATACAGATGCAGGCGAACAGGCGCTCGTCCCGCAGATCCACGCACAGCTCTCGAGTGGCCGGCTTGATGATGCAATCGAAGGGGTTAAGCATCTCCAGACTGGCGCACGCCGGACCGCGGTCGCGTTTGAGGCCCGGCGTGGTCTTGTCTCGGCGATGGTGGGCGTTGCCTCCGGTCGGCCCGAATCCTGGTCTGCGGCCGCTCAGACACAGGCCGATGCATCGAGACAAGGAGCGCAGCTTTGGTCGCGGGCGGCCCGACTGGTCGCCGCAAGTGCGGTTCGAGACGAGTTTTCGATCTCGATCCACGAAACCATTGCCATTGATCGGTCGATCCTCTCGATTGTGGCCGACGTGATCGCGCTGCGCCTTGACTGGATAGATCCGCTCGATATGCGCGACGTCTCGGATGAGGTTCGGCTGCGTCCTGAACGATGGCGAGGGCCGCTTCGACGCTCCGTGGCTGAGTTGGATGGACCTGCCCAGGCATCGGCCGCGGTATTGCTGGACGAAGTCGGTACCGCGGCCGACGTGGCGCTACTGAGAAAACACGCGAGGTCGAACAAGCGTGGCTCATTCCCCGCTGGAGCCGGGCGCGGCCTCGCCAGGCGTCTCGCGCCCATCGTCAGGATCGAGGATCTTGGAAGGATGTCGATCGCGATTGGCGATCGGACAGTAGACGGGTCAGTGGTCAGGCGGAAGGTGCTATCGCTCCTGGCCTTTCTCCTGACCCGCGGACAATTCTCCGCCGCTCGCGATGAGGTCCTCGAGGCCCTGTGGCCGGATCTCGATCCTTCAACCGCACAGAACTCACTCAACCAGACGGTCTATTTTCTCCGCCGGGTGTTCGAGCCCTCGTACGCCGAGGAAACCTCGCCGGGATACCTAGGGCACGACGGGGAGACGGTTTGGCTCGACGTGGAACTCGTGGAGAGCCGAAGTGATCGTTGTCGTCGCCTAATCCGAGCCCTGCCGAGCAACCCGGACCCAACCCATGTGATTGAGCTCGCCCAGGCCTATCGGGGGCGATTTTCTCTGGACTTCATCTATGAGGATTGGGCGTATGGCTTCCGCGATTCGCTCCATGCGGCATATCTCCGGATAGTGGATGCGTCGATCCGAGCGGATACGAATTCGGGACACTATTCGCGGGGCATCGAACTCGCCCAGTTGGCCATGGATGCCGCCCCCGAGGCGGATGACCTTCAACTTGCCCTTACCCGACTCTACAGACTCGCTGGCTCCCTCGCGGCCGCCGCGGAGCAGTACGAGAACTACGCGCGCACCCAGAGAGATCTTGGCCTGGAGCCCGAGCCATTTGACCGGCTCTAGGTGGATGGATAGGTACACATGCGTATTGACTGGTGTGGTCCGGGGTACCTATAGTCCGGCCTCTTCGTAGTACTCAGGTACTAGGAAGAGGAGTTAAGAACGCTCGGACGCGCTGAAGATCCACCTGAAATGGGCACTTG
>JBDTQY010000139.1:0-3913 GCA_039931955.1 Chloroflexota bacterium | reverse complement strand
GGTCGGTCACGAAGTCCGACGCCTGGCCGGTCTCGAAGAAGCCGGGCGCACTGAATCCGTTGTTTCGAACCAGGAGCAGGCCCGGTGTCCCGATCGGCTGGACCGTGAGGGTGTCCCCCTCCGCCACCACGAGACCCTGCTCGTCGCCGAATTGCGAGGTGACCGCGCCGCCGATCAGGAAGAGGATCAGGCCAAGGTGGGTCAGGAGCGTGGCCATCTTGATCCAGCGATGGCGGTCGCCGTAGACGTAGGTTCCGTCTGGCGTGACCTCACGGCGGATCCGGAAACGATGGCGCCGCAGGACGCGCTCGACGGCGGCAACGGCGAGGCCTGGGGCAATCAGGACGCGGTCCGGAAGGATCGGATCGTAGTAGGCATCCGGCTGGACGACCCGAATGTCGGCCGACTGCCGCCACAGGCGCGGGGTGCGATCAATGGTGCAGACGATGATCGACACGATCAGGACGATGAGACCCACCGAGAACCAGGTGGACGTGAAGACGTGGAAGAGCTGCAGTCGCTCCATCGCATCAACAACGCCGACGCTGAGCGGCCCGTCGTAGCGGGCATGGATACCGGCCATGGCCGTGGCGTAGTCACCTGCTGATCTGAAGGCGAAGGCCGGGAGTTGCCGGACGGTCATGCCGACAACCGCGAGCAGGGCCAGAGCGATGATCTGGAGGACGGCGAAGTTGACCGACGTGAACAGGCGCCACAGAACGAGGCCCAACATCCCGAGCGGCCCGGCGTTCACCCGGGCGCGCAGGGCCGGTGTCGCCAGCGCGTAACCGGCGACGACGACGCCGAGCAGGGCGGCGATCGGGAGGAGGGGCGAGATTGTTCGGCTCGCTAGGAGACGCCGAGGGACGGAGCGTCGGTCGCTACGTTCGCCCCCTCGTTCGCGGCCGCACCTACCGACAGGGCGCGCCCGAGGTCGGCCTGGAGGTCGGCGACATCCTCGAGGCCCACACTGACCCGCAGCAGGCCGGGATTGATGCCGCTTTCCACCAGCTCGGCCTCGGACAGCTGGCGCTGGGATGTGGACGGAGGATGGACGACCATCGTGTGGACGCTGCCCAGGGAAGCTGTTCGCTCGGTGATCTGGAGCGCGTCGATGATGGCCCGACCGGCCGCTCGACCCCCGCTGACCTCGAAGGCGAGCATGCCTCCCGCGACCCCGGGCCGGAACTGGCGCATGGCAACCGCGTGCTGTGGATGCGAAGGGAGCCCCGGGTAGAAGACGCGACTGACGCCATCCTGGTTCTCCAGCCAGGCCGCCAGGGTCCGTGCGTTCGCGGCGTGGCGATCGACGCGGACCGCCATGGTGAGGAGCCCGCGCAGAGCCAGGAACGCCTCGATCGGGGCGAGCGTCGCGCCCGTTTCCACCTGGATGCGCCGAACGGCAGCGATCAGCTCGCTCGAGCCGGCAACGACGCCCGCCATGAGATCGCTGTGGCCGCCGATGTACTTCGTGGCGGACTCGACGACAAGATCGGCCCCGAGGTCGAGGGGCCGGCAGACGTAGGTCGAGGCGAAGGTGTTGTCGACGATGTACCGGGCGCCGGCGTCGTGAGCGAGCCGAGCAACGGCCTCATGGTCAGTGATGAACGTCGTCGGATTGGCCGAGGTCTCGGCATAAACCAGGCGAGTCGGGCCTTCGGCCAGGGCATCGGCGACGGCGCCGTGGTTCGTCATATCCACGAGCCGGATCTGCACCCCGAACCGACCGAAGTAGCCCGACAGTTGCGAGCGCGTGGACCCGTAGGCCGCGAGCGGTGCCACCACGCGATCCCCAGCTCGAAGGATCGAGGCACAGGCCGCGTGGATCGCACCCATGCCCGAGGCCAGCGCCACCCCGGCCTCGCCACCCGCCAGCTCCGCATAGGCGTCGCCGAATGCGCTCGTGGTGGGATTGGACAGCCGGCTGTAGGCGAAGCCAGCGCGCGGATCCGCTGCCACGGCGGCCAGCTCTTCGGAGTCGAAGGCAGCGAAGGTGGCCGTTTGATAGATCGGGACCGAGGACGGGCGCTGGAGGACCTCAGGAGCGCGCGATGCGACCCGGATCGCACGAGTCGAGAAGCCCAGGTGGGAGGCGGATGCGGCGCTTGAACCGGGCGCGCGATCGGCCGATTCGGCCTCGCCAGGGGCGCCGCTGCCGCCGGATGCCGGGCCAGCGCCGTGACCGTTTCGCCGAGCTTCTCTGGTCATGCCCGGGATGCTACACCGAGACGCCGGGCATCCCCGAGAAGCGAGCGGGTTCGACTACCTGGCCGCTGGCGGGGCCGGCCGCGTAGTTCGGCAGGGGACCGGCCACGCGATTTCGGCCGCTCCGTTTGGAGACGAACATTGCCTGGTCGGCCTTGATCATCAGCGCCTCGGCCGTGTCGCCGTCCCGGGGGTAGGCAACCACACCGATGGATACCGTGGGGCTTACTTCGAAGCCCGGGAGCCTGAGCTCGGCGATGCTCTGCCGGAGCTTCTCGGCCAGGATCCAGCCACCGGTCGGGTCCGTTTCAGGGAGGAGGGCCACGAACTCATCGCCGCCATACCGGGCCGCGACATCGATCTTGCGGACGCCGGCCATCATCCGGTCGCTGATTGCCTTCAGGGCCTCGTCGCCGGCTTGATGCCCTCCGCGCTCGTTGATTGCGTGGAGTTCGTCGAGGTCGATCATCAGGAGGCAGAAGCCTCGGCCCGAACGGGCACTCCGCGCAAGCTCGCGCTCAAGGGCGGCAAGAAAGAGCCTCCTGTTGAAGAGGCCCGTCAGCGGATCGGCCGCCGAAAATCGGATGGCCTCATCTCGCGCGCGCCGCTGATCCCGCCCGATCACCGAGCCCGCGTAGCCCAACAGGACCAGGGCGCTCACGTTGGCCATACTCGCCACCAGCTGGGTCACCGTTGGCGTACCGCTCCCCACGTAGGCGGTCACGACGTAGGTCACGATGCCGACCACGGCGAGAATGAACGTCGAACGCGGCCGGACGACAAGCGACACCGTCCCGACGATGAGGGGGAAGACGAAGAAGAATGGGCTCTGCTGGCCGCCCGTCAGCGCCACCAGTGCACCGCCGACCGTGATGGCCGCCAGCCCCTCCAGCCCATAGCGGACCCCGCCAAATGGGGCGCCCGGCACGAGGTCATGGACGATGACGAAGAAGAGTGCCGCGACAACGAGGAGCGAGTAGATCGCGGCGGTCATGGACGGCCAGAGTCCACTCCAGGCGACGATGACAGCCGTCGAGAGGAGAAAGGCCCAGGTTGCGATCCTCACCATCTCTTCGTAGACGGACGAATCGCCGGCGTGGCCACCGACGAGACCGCCGAGCAGTGTCCCGGGGTCCATCGCCTCTGCCTCGGGCGCCGTGCCCGCTGCCGACGAGGAGGATCGTCGCGGTCGAGCCCACAGGAAGATCAGCAGTCCAAAGAGGCACACGGCTGTCACGATCAGGACCATCAGGGCCGACCGCAGCAACTCCTCGCTGGAAACCACCTCAGCGCGTCCCGAACTGGTACGTCTGCTTCACCAGACGCAGATAGGTGAAGGTCTCGGTGTCCCGAACCCCCTCGATCGCCTGGAGCCCGGTCGTAAGGAAGCGCAGCAGTTCCTCGTTGTCGGCTGAGACCATCTCGATCAGGATGTCGTAGCGCCCGGTCGTCACGACGACGTAGTCCACCTCGGGAAGCTCAGCCAGCGCCTCCGCGACAGCGACGATCCGGCCGGGCTCGCAGCGGATGCCGATGAGGGCCTGCTGGAACCCGAGCTTCTCCGGGTCGGCGACGCCAACGATCTGGAGGATTCCACGCTCGATCAACCGGTTGGTGCGGGCTCGAACGGCAGCCTCGGATACGCCGATTTCCGTCGCAATCTGGGTGAACGGGCGCCGACCATCCGTCTGCAGGTGCTCGATGATCC
>JBDTQY010000138.1:0-2415 GCA_039931955.1 Chloroflexota bacterium | reverse complement strand
TCGACGGCATCAGTCGCAGTGAGCGCGCCACGTCTCGCCAGGCGTGGCGACCACCAGCCGGTCCCCGTTGCGATCTCCAGAATCTGCCCGCCGATCGGCAGCGCATCGACCCAATCCCCGGCGGCTTCAAGTTCGGATGCCCAGGCCTCGTCGTCAGCCGGACCGCGGGCGTAGCGGCCGCGTCGGAGGTACCAGTCGTCGTATTCGGGAGCCCGCGCGTCGTAGTAGGCCCGGAGTTGTGCGGCGTCGATATCCCCGGCCTCCGGGTCCCCGAGGTCGCGATCCGCTGGATCCCCTGGATCGGCTGCGGTGGACGTCGCCAACCGCGACGCGGATCCGCGCTCATCGAGCGCGCGACGGAGGCGGAACTTCAGGAACTCGTTATCGCCGGCGCGCCCAACGCAGGACGGGCAGAGCTGGGCCCATCCCTCCAGGTCGTTGGTGGACCGGGTTTCGTGCCGCGTTCCGCACCACAGGCAGTCGAACGTCGGACGGAATGGCACGGCTCAGGCGCGCCTCCGTTGGCCGCCTTCCGTCAGCCGGATATCAGCGAGGCTTCGCGGCATCCACGGCTGCACGGGCCGCGCCGCGATCCGTGAACCAGGTGGCATCCATGGCGGTGTAACTCGCCCACTCGGTCGGGACCTGATCCTCAGGAAAGATGGCGTTGACGGGGCACTCTGGCTCGCAGGCGCCGCAGTCGATGCACTCGTTCGGGTCGATGAACAACTTGCGATCCACGCCTTCCTCGAAGTGGATGCAATCGACCGGGCATACCGAGACGCACGAAAGGTCAAGAACGTCGATACACGGCTCGGCGATAACGTAGGCCATTGAGTCGAATCTCCTCTCGCGTCACGGCGCGTCTGCCCGCCCGTCTCAGGCCCGCGAAGCGTACCACCGGCCCTGTGCGAGCGCGGTTTGTGCGGTTACTCCGAACTCGGGACTACGTCGGCGGCAGTGGCCGCCCGTCGAGCCCGACGAAGCGGACCGGGACGACCATGCCCTCGGCCCAGTGGCCCGGGATATGGCATCCCACGACCCACCCGCCGGGCTCGGCTGGAGCTGTCAGCGGCACTGTCCACGGCATATCGACGCGCTGGCCGGATTGAACGACCACGCGAAGCCCCGCCAGATCCGGGGTTACGGATACGACGGGTGTCGGACCCGGCGGTGCTCCAACGGTTGCCGCCTCTGCCAGTTCCCAGGCGTCCTGAACGCTCATGCCTCCGATCACGACCTCGTGAACGATGAGCCCGCCGTTGATGATCTGGAGTACGACGCGTTCGCCTGGAACGAGATCCACCGCGGGCGGGATGTAGGAGTAATCCTTGGCCACGATGATCACCGCCCGGGGGTGTTCGGCCGTGCCCGGGGTGACGGCGGGCGTGGTGCCTGGATCGGAGGCGCAACCGGCCGCGGCGAGGGCGAGCACAGCCGCGAGGACGTAACGAGGAGCGCAACGGGGTTGGGAAGGTAGGTGCACGGAACCGAAGTCTACGTCGAGCTGGCCCCGATTCGGCTTGACACACGGCGTCGGCGGACCGGATAGTGCGGCGACCCGCTCCATAGAGCGGCGGGCCGATCGTGCGATAGCCGATGCCCATCGCGCCCATCGCCTCGAATCGCGATCCCTCGGCTGCCCAGTAGCTGTGGGACACGCATGGAGAAGCCAACCGCCCATGTCTAGCCCCGCGATCGCCGAAGGCGCACCCTCACCTCGGGCGTCCGCGATGTCTTCCGGCTCAGTGCCTGCGGTGGTGCTGGAGGGCGTGGTCAAGCAGTTCGGCGGTGACGCCGCAGGGCAACGGGTTGCCAAGGCCATCGGCTCCGGCCAGGGCGCCCCGATCATCGCGGTCGCGGGCATCGACCTCGAGATTGCCGATGGCGAGTTCTTCTCGATGCTCGGCCCTTCGGGTTCCGGCAAGACGACGACGCTTCGAATGATCGCCGGCTTTGAACTGCCCACCCGCGGCCGGATCCTGCTCCATGGCGAAGATGTGTCCGGGAAGCCGCCGTTCGAGCGGGACGTCAATACGGTCTTCCAGGATTACGCGCTGTTTCCCCACATGACCGTTGGCGAGAACGTCGCCTACGGAATGGTCGTCCGAAAGGTGCCCAAGGCCGAGCGCATGGATCGTGTGACCGAGGCGCTGCGGATGGTCCGGCTTGAAGGCTACGAACGGCGCAAGCCGGGACAGCTCTCGGGCGGGCAGGCGCAGCGCGTCGCCCTCGCCCGCGCGCTCGTAAACCGACCCCGCGTGCTGCTTCTGGACGAACCGCTCGGCGCGCTTGACCTCAAGCTCCGAGAGGAGATGCAGATCGAGCTCAAGTCGATCCAGCAGCAGGTCGGCATCACGTTCATCTACGTCACGCACGACCAGGACGAGGCGCTCACCATGAGCGATCGACTGG
>JBDTQY010000137.1:0-3667 GCA_039931955.1 Chloroflexota bacterium | reverse complement strand
GGTGGAGGAGCTCAACGCGGCGTTCAAAGCGGCCGCGGATGGCCCGATGGCCGGAATCCTCGGTGTCTCGGACGAACCGCTCGTGTCCTCTGACTTCAGGGGTGATCCACGCTCGTCAATCATCGACTCCGCCAGCACCATGGTTCTCGGCGGCAACCTCGTCAAAGTCATCGCCTGGTACGACAACGAGTGGGGCTATAGCTGCCGCTGCGCTGATCTCATCCAGATGATCGCGTCACGTATGCAGGCCGCAGCCGCCGCGTGAGCGACGGATCCAACCCTCGCGGCCATCGCCGCACAACTCGACTGGCAGGTCTCCCATGGACAAACTGACGATTCGCGACGTCGATGTCGCCGACAAGCGCGTGTTCGTACGCGTTGATTTCAACGTCCCACTCGAGGATGGCAAGGTCACCGACGATTCCCGGATCCGGGCAGCACTCCCCACCATCCGATATCTCCTGACGCACGGAGCCAAGGTGATCCTGGCCAGCCATCTCGGGCGCCCGAACGGCAAGGTCCATGACGGCCTCCGCCTGCGACCCGTGGCCGAGCGGTTGACCCAGATCGTCGGGCGGAACATCTCGGTCACCGGCGATGCGCTTGGCGCCGGCACGGTGGACGCCATCAAGCGTCTCCGGCCCGGGGAAATGATCCTGCTGGAGAACCTCCGATTCCACGGCGAGGAGGAGAAGAACGATCCCAAATTCGCGGAACAGCTCGCCGCGTACGCCGATATCTACGTCAACGACGCGTTCGGGACGGCCCACCGGGCCCACGCCTCGACCGTGGGCATCGCCAAGATTCTGCCGGCCTACGCTGGGTTCCTGATGGAGCAGGAGGTCGCCCAGTTGTCGAACCTGCTCGAGTCACCGGGCCGACCCTTCGCGGCCATCGTCGGCGGCGCAAAGGTATCCGGAAAGCTCAATGTCCTCGACAACCTGATGTCCAAGGTTGACGTCCTGGTCCTCGGTGGCGGCATGGCAAACACCTTCCTGCTTGCCCAGGGCAAGTCGATCGGCAAGAGTCTTGCTGAGCACGACATGGTGGATGAAGCCAACCGCGTCCTGGCCTCGGCCGAGGCGCACGGTGTGCGCGTGATCCTTCCGGTCGACGTGATCGTCGCCAAGGAGGTCACTCGCGGTACGGAGTACAAGACGCTCCCCGCCGACAAGATTCCCGCCTCGTGGCACATCGTGGATGTCGGACCGGCCACGCTCGAGTTGATGGAGTCCGCCCTCAGCGACGTCAAGACCGTCTTCTGGAATGGCCCGATCGGGGTGTTCGAGATCCCGTCGTTCGCGCACGGAACGGAGGC
Organism: Chloroflexota bacterium; assembly: GCA_039931955.1. GTDB lineage: Bacteria > Chloroflexota > Limnocylindria > Limnocylindrales > CSP1-4 > UBA5189. The sequence goes on along the minus strand of JBDTQY010000137.1, from coordinate 2,349 downwards.
GATCGCCCGGTTCCTGGCCCAACGCTGCGACGATGGCGCCACGGTGGTGGTCGGCGGAGGCGACTCGGTCGCCGCCATCCAGCAGCAGGGACTGGCGGCACGGTTCACGCACATCTCCACGGGCGGCGGCGCCAGCCTCGAGTTCCTCGAGGGGCGCGAGTTGCCCGGGGTGGCCGTCCTGCCGGATCGGGTTCCCGAAGGAGCCTCTGCATGAGCGTGGATACGTCAATCGCGCTCGTCGAGGCGCGCGAAATACTTGACTCGCGGGGCAACCCGACCGTTGAAGTGGACGTCGTCCTGGGCGATGGGTCCGTTGGCCGAGCCGCGGTCCCATCGGGCGCCTCGACCGGCGCCCACGAAGCCGTGGAACTTCGAGACGGTGATCCACAACGCTACGGCGGCAAAGGCGTCCTGACGGCCGTCGTCAACGTGACCGAGGAGATCGGGCCATCCATCGTTGGTCTCGACGCGGCTGACCAGGCCGGTGTGGACGCCGCCCTCATCGAGCTCGACGGATCCCCGAACAAGGGACGCCTGGGAGCGAACGCCCTGCTTGGCGTATCGCTGGCCTGCGCGCACGCCAGCGCGGCCGCTCTCGACCTGCCGCTGTATCGGTACCTCGGCGGGGTGGGTGCCAGGACGCTACCGGTCCCGATGTTCAACATTCTCAACGGCGGCCGCCACGCTCATGACTCCACGGACTTCCAGGAGTTCATGGTCATGCCGATCGGCCTGCCGTCGTTCAGCGAGGCCCTCCGGGCCGGCGCCGAGATCTTCGCCGCGCTCCGGAAGCTGCTTCACGAGGGCGGCCACGCGACGGGACAGGGCGACGAAGGCGGCTTCGCCCCGTCGCTCGCGTCGAATGAGGCGGCGCTCGAGGTCGTGGTCCGAGCCATCGAAGCTGCTGGCTACCGTCCCGGGGAGGATGTAGCAATCGCCCTCGATCCGGCGGTCAGCGAGCTGGTCGAACCGGGCTCCGGTCGCGATGGTGCCCCGACCCGCTACGTCCTGGCCAAGGAAGGTCGGACGCTCGATTCCGGCGAACTCATCGATCTCTGGGACGACTGGTCTTCGCGTTTCCCGATCGTGTCGCTCGAGGATGGCCTGGCCGAGGACGACTGGGCTGGCTGGGCAGCCCTGACTCAACGTCTGGGCAGCCGGATTCAGCTCGTCGGCGACGATCTGCTGGTCACGAATCCTGAGCGAATCCGCCGCGGGATCGCCGAGAAGTCGGCCAACGCCGTGCTCATCAAGTTGAACCAGATCGGGACGCTGACGGAGACCCTCCAGGCCATTGAGATCGCCCGGCGTGGCGGCTGGGCCGCCGTCGTCTCGCACCGATCCGGTGAGACCGAGGACACGACCATCGCCGATCTCGTCGTCGCGTTAGGAACCGGCCAGATCAAGACGGGCGCGCCATCACGCTCCGAGCGGGTTGCCAAGTACAACCGTCTGCTCCGCATCGAAGAGGAACTCGGCGGCGGTGCTGTGTTCCTCGGGCGCGCGGCGCTCGCTGGAGCCGGCAAGGGCGTGGACATCGGCGCATGAAGTCCGGACCTGACCGGCAACGGTCCGGCACCCACCGGCAAGGGGAGGCCAGGCGCCCGCGATGTTGACCCGTTTCGTTGATCGCGGAGCTGTCGTGGCGGCGTTCGTGGGACTCGGCATGGCCGTCACGATCGGTATGAGTTTTCTGCTCATCATCCCGATCGAGCCGGTCTACTGGGCGCTCGCCATCCCGGCCGGCCTCCTCATCGGCTACTACGCCAATGCCCGTTCCGGTCGGCTCCGCGGCCAGTGGGGCCGGATCCTCACCAACGCGGCCTTCGCGGGCCTCGTGACCGGGCTTGCATTCGCGGCGCTGCTCCTCGGGATCAAGGCGCTCTTCTTTGTCGCGGACGATGGCTATCGGGACCCTGGGCTTGGTGGACGAATCACCTGCCACACAGGGGCCGACTGCGTCTACCGGCGCTACCAGGACAACCAGCCGGAGACCCTGACGGACGCCGGGGTGACCGACACGGCCTCGTTCTCTGCCTACTACTGGGCTCAGCAGCAGTCATCGGCCGCCCTGCTGATCCTGCTCGCGACCGGCTTTGGCGTGGCCGGTGGTGCCCTCTACGGCGTCACTCGGCCTCCGAGGGAGTAGCCGAAACCACCCCGGGCCTGGCCCGCACGGCCCGCCCGCCAGTCTGCCGGGAGGGACTGTGGGGCCCCACAGGACTTGTAGCCCCTGGGGCGGAGGAATTGAAACGCCCCGGCTGGTACCGGGGCGTCCAGAATCGCGGGGGCGGTGCCTCCTGCGATCAGGCCTTCGGAGCCTTCTTCGCGGGAGCCTTCTTGGCAGCG